>NZ_JAJSYW010000006.1:54797-66868 GCF_036815005.1 Streptomyces sp. IBSBF 2435
CCCGTCCGTACCGCCGTCTGCGTCCCCGGCCGCCGCGACGCCGCGCCCGTCCGTAGCGCCGGCTGCCGCGCCGCGCCCGTCCGTAGCGCCGGCTGCCGCGCCGCGGCCGGTCGGGTTGCGGCTGGAGTCAGTGGGGTCGTACAGCCCGCCCCCGGCGCCCGCCGGACCAAAGGCCCAGGCCGAACCCCCGGCCGCCGCCCGGCTCTCGGCCCCGCGCGGGCCAGCCGCGCAAGCGCAGGCGCCGGCGCAGGAGGCCGGCGTGCGCGTGCAGCCCGTGCCGAAGGGCGCTGCCTGCGCCGTGCCGCCGGAGCGGGGGATCGAGCGGGAGCGGGACTGGGTGCGCAAGACGTTCCGGGCGCAGTACGACGTGGCCGCGGGAACGGTGTCGCGGGTGATGTCGGAGGTGCCGGGGCTGCGCGGCGCGAGCCGGGAGAAGGCGTCGGACGCGCTGATCGACCTGGTCGCCGTACGCCTGTACCTGACCGGGAACAGCGCGGGCGTGGACGAGTCCGTACGGGCCGCGCGGGTGGGACCGCATGTGCCGCTGGCGCGCTGCGTGGCCTCGGGACTGCGGCGGCTGCCGTCGTACCGCGGCCCCGCCGTGCTGGGCGCGGAGCTGACCGACGCGGAACGGGCCTGGTACCGGGACGGGCGGCTGCTGACGGAGTGGTCGTTCTGCCCCGCGTCCGTGCTGCCGTCCGCCGACCCCCCGCCGGAGCCGCGGTTCGTGATCTGGTCGATGACCGCGCGGCGCACCGGGCTGCTCGACGCGGCGGCCCCGGACCGGGTGATGTTCCTGCCCGGCACGACGTTCAAGGTGCTGCGCCCGTCCGGCTCCCCGGGCGACCCGGTCCTGATCCGGGAGATGGCGGCCACCGAGATCACCGCGGACGGACGGGTGAGGCCCGGGCGTGCCGCGCTGGACGACCTCGCCCTGGAGAGCCTGGAGCGGGCCGTCGCCGCACTGCTCGCGGTACCCAGTCCGGCCGCAGCGGAGGTGGGCAGGACCAGCAGGCCGCAGCCCCCGCCCGGCCTGCTGGCCGCCGCGCCCCGGCCGCTCGCCGGGACCCGCACGAACGCACCCGCCCAGGGTGCGGCCCACGAGGGAGCGACGCTGTGAACCGGCAAGTGCTTGTGGTCTCCCTCGACCGGCCCGGCGCGTACCGCTCTCTGACCGAGGCGCTCGCCGACGCCGCCGAGGGCGCGCTGATCACCGTGGGCCCGGGCCGCTACGAGGAGGCCCTGCACCTGGTGCGCACGGTCACCCTGGCCGCCGAGGGTGACGGCGGCACGGCGCACGTGCACGCCCCCGCGGGCAGCACCGTCGTGGTGGACGCGGAGGCCGTGCAGATGTCCGGGCTGCTGCTCAGCGGCGCCGACCCGGAGGCGCCGGTGCTCGACGTGCGCCGCGGCCAGGCCGCGCTGGACGGCTGCCGGGTGGCGGGCGAGGCGTGGACGGCGGTGCTGGCGTGGAACACCGGCACGGTGGCGCTGCGCGACTGCCAGGTCACCAACCCCCGGGGCGCGGGCGTCGTGGTGACCTCCGGCGGCGGCAACGTCGTGGAGCGTACGACCGTCCGCGAGGCCGGCTCGTCGGCCGTGGTCGTCGCGGAACAGGGGCGGCTCACCCTGCGGTCGTCCGTCCTGGACCGCGCCGCGGGCAACGGCCTGTGCGTCAACGGCCGCGGCGCGGTAATCGTCGAGGCCACCCGGATCACCGGCAGCGGCAAGCCCGCGCTGGCCGTCGAGCAGGACGGTCGGGCCGAGTTGAGCCGGGTGGAGGTCTCGGGCAGCGCGGGCCTGGACGCGTACCTCGCCAGCACCGCCGCCGTCACCCTGGTTGAGTGCGTGTTCACCGGCTCCCGCGGCGAGTCGGTGTACGTCAAGGAGTGCGCGCCGGTCCTGCGCGACTGCGTGATCAGCGGGGCGGCGCAGGTCGGGCTGCACGCGGCGGCGGGCGCCCGGCCGGCCCTGGACCGCTGCCGGATCGCGGACACCCCGGTGGGCGTACTGACCGAGGACGGCGCCGAGGTCGCCGCAGCCGAACTGACCGTGCGGAACGCCGCGACGGCCGCGGTACGGCTGGGCGGCGGTGCGGCCCGGCTGGCCCGGCTGTCGGTCTCCGACGGCGGCCCCGCCGTGGCGGCCTCCGGCGGCGCGCGGTTGGACGTCGACGGGGCCGAGGCCGCCGTCACCGGGGCCGTCGGCATCGAGCTGGGGGAGCGGGTCACGGCCCGGCTGTCCGAGGTGCGGCTGCGTACCGGCGGCGGCTCCGGTCTCACCCTGGCGGACTCCGCCCGCGCCGAACTGGACGCCTCCACCGTCGAGGGCGGCGCGGTCGTCGTCGGCGCGGACAGCGAACTGACCGCCCGGGACAGCGAGTTCATCGGCTCCGACAGCGACGGCGTCCGGGTCGCCGGCGGTACGCTCACCGCGGTCGGCTGCCGGGTGCACGGCGCCCGCGGCCACGGCGTGCACATCGCCGCCGCCTCCCGCGCGGAGCTGACCAACTGCACCGTCTTCGACAACGCGGGTGAAGGCGTACGGTCCGAGACCGGCGAACCGGTCGGCGTCCACGACTGCGAGGTGCGCGACAACGGCGGTGCGGCCGACCGCCGTCCCGCCGCCGGGCGGCCCGGCGGCAGCGGCCCGGGCGCGGGCGGCGAGGCGCCGGCGGCCACGTCGGCCGGCGGCAGCGGCGGTACGGGGCCCGGTCCCGCCGCTGCGGCAGCCGGGGGCACCGGCGTCGGCCCGCTGGCCGAACTCCAGTCGCTGGTGGGCCTGGAGAGTGTCAAGGCCGAGGTCACCGGCCTGATCGACCTCAACAAGATGACCAAGCGGCGGATGGAGATGGGCCTGCCCATGCCGCCGATGAGCCGCCACCTGGTCTTCGCGGGCCCGCCCGGCACCGGCAAGACGACGGTGGCCCGCCTCTACGGCGCGGTGCTGGCCGAACTGGGCATCCTGCGCGAGGGCCACATCGTGGAGGTGGCCAGGGCCGACCTGGTCGCGCAGATCATCGGCGGCACCGCCATCAAGACCACCGAGGTCTTCACCAAGGCCCTCGGCGGCGTGCTCTTCATCGACGAGGCGTACACCCTGACCAACCAGTCCCGCGGCTCGGGACCGGACTTCGGGCAGGAGGCCGTCGAGACGCTGATGAAGCTGATGGAGGACCACCGCGACGAGATCGTGGTCATCGTCGCCGGCTACTCGGCCCAGATGGACCAGTTCCTGGCGTCCAACCCCGGTATGGCCTCCCGCTTCGCGCGGACCATCGAATTCCCCAACTACGAGCCGGGCGAGCTCGTCACCATCGTGCGCGGACTGTGCGGCAGGCACTACTACGAGCTGGACGACGGCGCGCTGGCGGCGCTGAATCGTTACTTCGTGGATGTGCCCAAGGGCGACACCTTCGGCAACGGCCGGGTGGCCCGGAAGATCTTCGAGGAGATGATCGGCCGCCAGGCCACCCGGCTGTCCGCCCAACCCCACCAGGACGACAGCGCGTTGAGCGTGCTGACCGGTGAGGACGTGACCGAGCTGCCCGGCGCCCCGGCCACCGGCGGCGAACCCGACCTGCCCGACCTGCCGGGGCTGCGCCGGCTGGCCGCCCTCACCGGCCTGGACTCCGCCCGTTCCGCGCTCCGCGCGCGGCTGCGCGCCCTGGCGGGCGCCCAGGAGCGGCCGGGCGCGCGGCCGGAACCGCTGTCGGCCCGCGCCAACGTCGTACTCGAAGGGCCGCCCGGCAGCGGGCGCCGCGCCCTCGCCGCGCTCTACGGGCGCTGCCTGGCCGAGCTGGGGCTGCTTCCCACCGGCGCCACCCGGCACATCCGGCTCTCCTCGCTGCCCGCCCGGTGGGCCGAACAGCCGCTGCTGCGGCTGGCGTCGGCGCTGGAGGAGAACGCCGGCGGCCTGCTCGTCCTGGAGTGGACCGAGGCCTTCGAGCAGCGCAGCCCGCAGTCCCGCGAGGCCGTGCTCAACGCGCTGGCCAGGATCGTCACGGTGCCCGGCGACACCGTGCTCGCGCTCATCGGCACCCCCGAGCACCTGATGGGCCTGATGCGCGAACGCACCGACGTGGCCCAGGGGTTCGCCGAATACGCGCGCCTGGAGCCGTACACGCCGGAGCAGACCGTGGAATTGGTGCGGCGCCGACTGCGCGGCTACGGCTTCCAGTTGGACGAGGAGGCGGCCCAGGTGCTGGCCGAGGCCTTCGGCCGGTCGCCCGAGCCGGCCGGCGCCCACCGCGCGCACCGGCTCGCCGAGAGCCTGGCCGCCGGCGCGCGGTCCAGGACGGTCACCCCGGCCGACCTGCCGCGCCAGGCCCCCGAGCAGTCGGCGGTGCTCTCCCCCGGCGAGAGCGCCCCGGCCCCCGCCGCACCCCCGGAACCCCCGTACCAGCGGCCCGAACCGCTGGCCCGGCTGTGAGCTTCCGGCCCGCCGCGACAGCGACCAGCACCGCGGCGGACCGGGATGGAAGAGCAGACGAAGACCGATGAAAGGACAGCCCGACCATGGCACTGACGTCAGTCGAACTCCAGGGAATGACCGCCGCCCAGGGCACCTTCCAGACCGCCCTCGACGAGGGCTCCAACTCCTACGCCCAGATGGCGGGCCAGATCGACGGCCTGCGCGGGAGCTGGACCGGTGACGCCTCGACGATCTACGGCAACGCCATGCAGGCGTGGCTGGACGACTTCAACAAGGTGAACCAGGCGCTGCGGACCATGCTGGAGAAGCTCCAGGAGAACACGCACGTCTACGCCAACACCCACGAGGAGACCCAGCAGACCGCCAACACGGTCGCCCAGAACATCGCCTCCGGCGTCACCAGCCTCCCCGGCTTCTGACCCGGCAGCCCAGCCCCCACGGCCGCGCGGCACCGAACGGTCCCCTTACGACCGGGTCCCGGTACGCGCGCCCCCGCCGCACCACTCCCGTTCCCCTCTTCCCCCAAGGAGCCCCCGTGGCGACGTACACCGTCCAGATGGAGCAGGTCGACGTCATCGTCGGCGAGATGAACGCCATCACCCAGCGCATCAACCAGGCCCTGGCCGACCTCGACAACCAGGCCAAGGTCAACCTCAGCGAGTGGACCAGCGACGCACAGGCCACCTACGCGCAGGTCAAGGCGCAGTGGGACGCCGCTGCCGCGGACATGACCCAGAAGGCCGCCCTGGCCACGCAGCAGCTCGGGAGCATCAACGAGTTCTACTCCCTGGGCGAGCGCGCGGGCGTCCAGCTCTGGGGCTGACCGGCCATGACCTACGGAACCCTTGACGGCACCCTGCCCCCGGCGCCCCCGGCGCCCAAGCACACCGCCGAGCAGTACGGCGGCGGTACGACGCTGCCGCCCGGGCAGGGGACGTACACCAACGACACGGCGTTCACCCCGCCGGCGGTGCCGGGCGGTGCCGACGGCGGCAAGGGGACGACCGTGGACACCCCGTCGATGGAGCTGTTCGCCGACAACATCGACAAGCTCATCGCGCCCACGCAGCAGGCGGCCAGGAAGCTCGACCCGGTCAACACCGCGCCGGGTGCCTTCTACCACGCCGACCAGATCCGGACGAAGGTCAACGGGCTCAACGCCGACGCCGGGCTGAAGGCCCAGTACGGCAAGGTCCTGGCGGATCTGGTGCAGGGGCTCGGCGACCTGCGGGACGGCGTCAGGGAACTGGCGTCGCGCTACTCCACGGTGGAGGACGCCAACAAGATGACGTCCCAGGACCTCCAGACCGCCATGCAGTCGGCGAACGGCGACTTCTCCGTTCTGCTGACCGACTCGGGCGGGATGCCGTCCGGCGGGGGCGCGTGACCGCACGCGTCACGTGAGCGGATGGCACGGCAGGTCGGTGACGACAGGTCGTGCGTCAGCGTCCTGGCCGGCGGGGCAGCTCGGATCACCTGGCTCCCCGCCGGACAGGACCGGCGGACGAGCGACGGCGCAATGACGGAGGACTTGGCCACATGGGCACCGACTACGACGGCAACGGATTCTCGCAGGGCGACGACGGCGCTGTGTACGGCAACCCGTCCGACACCGGCTCGATCTCCGACTACGACAGCTGGGACTGGAAGCAGATCGAGGCCGCGATCCGCGGGATGTCCGCGGGCACGGACGACGCCGACAACCTCGGCCGCGCCGCGTCCGTCGCGTCGCCGCAGAGCCTCCAGGACGCGGCCAACGCCTTCTACCACGTCCAGATGGTGCTGTCGGGCGTCGCCCGGGCCCTCCAGGACCAGGCCAAGGCGCTCGCCGGCGACGACGGCCCGTGGAAGGGCGACGCCGCCGACGCCTTCCACGACATGATGACCACCTTCTCCAAACAGGTCGGCGCCACCGCCGACGTGCTGTCCGGCGGCAAGTCCGCGGACGGCGGCGGCGGTTCGGGCAACTCCGTCCCGCAGCAGCTGGCGGACAACGCCGTCAACCTCCTCAACGCGCAGAACAAGATCGGCGAGATCGACGCCTGGTACGCCAACCAGGCCACGCTGATGGGCGTCACACCGATGAGCAACGGCCTCATCCCGGTGAGCAAGAAGCCCGAACTGGTCAAGATGCTCAACCGGGACATGCGGGCGGTGCTGAAGAACCTGGCCGCGCATTACCAGGTCACCATCGACACGGTCCGCCCCCCGGGCACCATCACCGGTCCCGGCGCCGGCGACCCGCCGCCGATCGACGAGCCGCCCGCCGATGAGCCGCCCGCGGACTACCGGCCCACCGACTACCAGCCGGCCGATGTCGCGGACCTCGCGAA
Organism: Streptomyces sp. IBSBF 2435; assembly: GCF_036815005.1. Taxonomy (NCBI): domain Bacteria; kingdom Bacillati; phylum Actinomycetota; class Actinomycetes; order Kitasatosporales; family Streptomycetaceae; genus Streptomyces; species Streptomyces sp. IBSBF 2435. The sequence continues at coordinate 61,565 of NZ_JAJSYW010000006.1, forward strand.
CTCCGGTGACCTGGGCCTCACACCGCCCCTGACCGCCGAGTCCCTGACCTCCCCCGCCGGGTTCGATCCCGCGCAGGACGCGATGCCCAGCCCGTATTCCGGCAGCCTGGACACCAACGGCCCCGGCTCCGGCCTCGGCGGTGACGGCGACGTGAGCGGACTCGGCGGCCCGGGACCGGACGGCGGCCTCGGCGGGGACAACAGCACGCTGGACCCGTCGGCCCTCGACAGGATGCTCAACCCCAGCGCTTTCGGCGGCGGTACGGGCCTCGGCGGGGACGGCAGCCTCGGCGGCGACTCCGGCTTCGGCGGCCTGGACGGCCTGGGCCCCGATTCCTTCGCCCGCTCGACCACCCCCGCGCCCTTCGGCGGCGGCACGGGTCTCGATGGCGCCGGCGGCCTCGGCGGCGGCCCGGGCCTCGGCGGCCTGCCCCCGATCAGCCCCGGGGCCTTCGGCGGCGGCACCGGCCTGGACGGCTCGGGCACCCTGCCCGGGTCCGACCTCGCCGAGGACCCCGCCACCTGGAAGGACGGCGCGACCGCGGCCGACTTCCCCGGCGGCACCGGTATCGGCGGCGGCTCGGGCCTGGGCGACCTGGGCCTGGGCTCCGGCTCCGGCCTCGGCGGCCTCGGCGACTCCAAGGGCTTCGTCCCTTCCGCCTTCCCGGGCAGCGCCGGCACCGGCCTCGGCGGCTCGGTGCCCTCCGCCGGCGACCTCGGCCTGGAGACGGAGACCCCCGGCTTCACCCCGGCCGGCTTCCCCGGCTCCACGGGCCTGTCCTCGGACGGCTCCGGTGTGGTGGGTGGTGTGGGTGGTGGGATGCCGTTCATGCCGGGGATGGGTGGTGGCGGCCAGTCGGCGGCGGGTGGGTTCGACCGCAGCGACGCGTCCGGCCTGCTCGACCCGAACGCCGAGCCGTGGACCGGCGAGTACGACCCGGCGTCCGGTGAGCCCGTGGCGGCCGGGACCGCACCCGCGGGGCAGGGGGGACTCGACCTCCCCGGCGCCCTGTCGCAGGAGCCGGAGGCGGTCGTCCAGGGCGGTGCGCCCGGCATGATGATGCCGGGCATGGGCGGTGGCGCGCCGGGCGGCGCGGGCCGGGAGGAAGGCACCTCCTCCGACGCGTCGGGACTCCTGGCACCAAGCGCCGATCCGTGGACGGAACCCGGCCTGCCGGAGGCCGAGGCGTCCGGCCTGCCGCCGGCCGCCACGGGCGGCGCGGACACGTTGTCCGGGCTGCCTGAGGGTACGGGCACGGGCACGTTGTCCGGGCTGCTGGGCGGTACGGGTACGCCGTCCGGGCCGGCGGACGGTACGGAGACGGGCGCCGGCGGCGCTCCCGTACCGGTAGGAGCAGACGGGAGCGCGGAGCGGTTCGCCGCGCCCGCCGTGGCCGAGGAGGCCGCCGTGCCCGCAGCGGCCCCGTTCCTTCCGATGGGCGGCATGGGAGCGGCGGGCGGTTCGGGCCGGGGTGACGAGGACGACCCCGGCACCCTCGTGGAGCCGACCGCCGAGGAGTTCGCCGAACCGGTGGCTCCCGGGGCCCTGGCCGCCGACGCGCTCGCAGCAGGCACGGCCGCCCCGGCCGTACCGGAGATCCCGGCGCACGGTGGCGAGGAGCAGTACGCCGCGTACGACGGGTCGGGCGGCGCCGAGGAGACCGGAGACCCACTGGTCGTGCTGCGGCCCGCCGACGACGACCTGTCGGAGGAGGACACCGCGGCATGGGGCGTGGCCGGCGCGTCCTTCGTGCCGCTGCTGTGGGCCGCACGCCCAGAGGAGGAGGCGGAGGTCACCGCGCCCGGGTACGCGACCGCCGACGACGGCACGTGGGGCGCCGGTCCCGCGGGCGCTTCGCGGGGGGCGGACGCTTCCGCGGAGACGGAGACGGAGGAGCAGCCGCTGGCCACCTGGCGGCCCAACCGGGCCGCGGCGACCGGTGAGCCGGGCGTGCTCCCGCCGACCGAACAGCCGCTGTCCTGCGCCGCCGCGTCGGCGGACGATGAGTGGGAAGAGGAGGAGCCGGAGGCGGCCGGCGACGAGTCGGCCGAGGAGGAACCCGCCTCGCGCGGCATTGCCGACCTGCTCGTACAGGAAGGCGACACCTGGGGCTCGCCCGCCGCAGACGGCCCGAGCGCGGTGTACTGAGTGGCCGCCGCCAGGAAGAGCCGGCACGCGGGCCGCCCGCCCGCCGCGGACCGCAGCCGCCGGGCCGGCGTGCCACGAGGCCGACGTGAGGAGAGGAAGCCGTGACCACCCCGTACGACCAGGACATCGAAGGACTGCTGGAGCTCTACCGCAGGCAGCGGGAGGAGGCCGTCGAGACGCGGCGCCGGATCAACGAGGTCACGGGCACGGCGACGGCGCCGCGCCGGACGGTGAAGGTGACCGTGGGCGCGCAGGGCGACGTGACGGCCATCGACTTCCCGACCGGCGCCTATCACCGCATGGCGCCCAAGGAGTTGTCGGACGTCCTGCTGGCGACCATCCGCGAGGCGCGGGCCGACGCGCTGGAGAAGGTCGCCGAACTGACGTCGCTGGCCCTGCCGCCCGGGGTGACGGTGGCCGCCCTGTTGCGCGGTGAGGTCGACCCGGCGGCGATCCTGCCCGACGACCCGGCCATGCCGGACCCGGTGCGGGACTACATCGACAACGGCCGCCCGGAAGGAGCCGCCCGCCGCCCGTAGCCGGCTTCACCCCGACTCTCCGCCCACGTAAGCCCGTTCAGCCCGCCCACGTGCGTCCGTTCACGCGTCACCACCGAGCCCACCCAGGGAGTTCCCATGTCAGGCGAGTCGTTCTCGGTCGACACCGACGGTCTCCAGGCCCAGATGCCGTACATGGAGGAGCTGGCCCAGCGCTTCCGGACCGTTCACGAGGTGCTGGAATCGCGGCTGGGCGCGCTGGGCGAGTGCTGGGGCGACGACGCGTCCGGTACGGCCTTCCTGCGGCAGTACGCCAAGCCCAAGGGGCAGATCCTTGAGGCGACGGCCGGCGCGGGGGACGTACTGCGGAGCACCGGCGACGGCCTGCGGACCATGGCTCGCGGCTTCCAGAGCATCGAGTCCCAGAATTCCGAGTCGGCCCGGCGGCTCGGGACCTCCCTGGAACCGGGCGCGGTCCCGGGCGGCGAGAGCGGGGGAGGCGGCGGCGAAGGCGGCGGCCACACGGGGTCCGGCCGTCCGTGAGCGTCAACCTGCCCCCGGAACTGGGCTGGGTCGCCCGCCTCGCCGTCGGCCAGTCGTGGCCCAAGGGCGACGAGGACAGGATGCGCAGCCTCGGCATGGCCTGGGACGACGCCGCGCGGGCGCTCGCCGCCATCAGCCGGGAGATCACCCCCGCCACCCGGGGCGTGCTCAACAGCGTCGGCGGCTCAGTGGCGGACGAGTTCGGGTCGTTCGTCCGACAACTCCAGTCCAACGTGCCGGACATGGCCGAGGCGTCGAGCCAACTCGGCAAGCTCGGCAGGAACACCGGGGTGCAGCTGGAGTACGCGAAGTACATGATCCTGGTCCAGCTCGTCTGGCTGGCGTTCGAGATCGCCCAACTGGCCTTCTGGGCGCCGGAGGCCATCCCCGCGCTGATCACCTCCGTGCGGCTGGTCGTCCGGATGCTGCTGCGCCGCCTGTTCACCGCCATCGCCACCGGCATCGGCATGATGGTGGCGATGGACGCGGTCATCCAGGGCATCCAGATGCTCAAGGGCGACCGCACGTCGTGGAGCGTGGAGAACACGGTCGCCGCCATCGAGAGCGGCGCCATCGGCGGTGCGATCGGCGGCGCCGCCTTCGGCCTGGGCGGGGCGTTCGTCCCGAAGTTCAGCGGTTCCCTGATCGGCAAGGCCATCCTCGGCGCGGGCTCCGGCGCGGCCAGCACCGTGGCCATGAACGAGCTCTTCCACAGCGGTGAGCCCGAGGACGTCGGATTCGGCGCCGCGGCCGGTGCGATCGGTGCGCTCGGCGGTGGCGGCAAGCGGCGGGCCGGCGGCGGCGGGGAGACCAGGGTCGACACCTTCGACTTCCACCTGCCGTCCGTCCCCGACCTTCCGGACCTGCACGGTCCCGCCAAACCCCCGGGGAGTGGCTTCGAATCCGGCGGCACCGGCGGTGCGTCCGGCCGCGGCGGTCCGGCCGCGAGCGGTCCCGACGCCGGGTCCGGCCCCGGGGCCGGGAGCCACGGTGGCGCGGCCACGGACGGTTCGGGCGGCCCGCCGGTCCGTACGACGGGCGGTCCCGTGAACACGACGGGCGGTGACACCCGTGCGCCTGGCGGAACTCCGTTCGTACGCCCGCCCGTTGAGTCGGAAGACGGCCATGTGCCCGTGGCGGAGGCAGGCTCCCACCCGTCGGCGGCCACCGGACCCGAGACCGTATCGCCGCGCCCGGTGCGTACGACCGGTTCCGCCACGGCCGGCGGCCACGGCTCCGACGTACCGGACCACCGCGCGGGCGGCCCCGCCCCGGTCAGCGGCGTCCGTGCGGCCGGGACCGGCGGCAGCGGCGGTACGTTCACTCCGCGCGGCGCCCCGCCCACCACGACCGCGTACCACCCGGCCGCCGGGGGCGAGGGCCGTACCGCCGAACCGGCCGTCCGCCAGAGTGCGGCGCCGAATTCCGAACTGCCGGGCTTCACCACGGCGTTCCCCGCCCGTACCGACCAGGCGCCGGCCGGCCCGGTTGCGTCCGGACCCCCGGTGACGCACACGTCCGGTGCTGGGGACGGGCCGGTACGTGGCGAGCAGGGTGCGGCGCCCTCCGCGCTTGGGGGGTCCGGCGGCGTGGTGGCGCCGGTGCACGTGGAATCGGCTGCGCTGTCCCCCGGGGCGGGTTCCGCCACGCCGGTCCGATCCGACACTGGCCAGGACGGTGCGCCGCACGGCGGGCCGGCCGAGGTCGCCCCCCGCGCGCCGAGGCCGCCCGCGTCGGTCGGTGGCGAGGGTGGTGGTCTCGGCGCCGGGCACAGTGCCGGCGCCGGAACCACCGGCACGCAGGGTGCCGGGCACGTGCCGCCCGCGCACCAGCCGCCAACCGTGGTCGCGGAACCCTCCGAGGCCGGCGGCTCCCACCTCGTCCTCCCGGACACTCCCAGCCGGACCCCGGGCGGATCGCTCAGGTCGGGCGGACCTGCGGTGGGCGGTGGTGGCCACGTGTTTCCCGAGGTGCCGGCGCATACTCCCGGCAGTGTGGCGGGTACGGCCCCTGGTCCCTCGGCAGTTCACGTCCCCGGGGGCGGACTTGCGGTCGGTGATGGTGGTGGCCACGTGTTTCCCGAGGTGCCGGCGCATACTCCCGGCAGTGTGGCGG
>NZ_JAJSYW010000006.1:66968-68129 GCF_036815005.1 Streptomyces sp. IBSBF 2435
GTACGGCCCCTGGGCCCTCGGCGGTTCATGCCTCCGGGGGCGGGCCCGCGGTGGAGCCGGTACCGGGTGGCGCGAACGCCGCACATGCGGACGGTCCCGGCGGTGGTGACCCGAGGCCGGTGGATCCGGGCGGCCTGACCGCGCCCTTCCACCCGGTGGGCGACGCGGGCGGCTCCGCCCATCCGATCCACGACGCGCCGCACGCGCCGGACACCGCGCTGGTCGCGCCGACCGCGCACGTCGGTCCCCGGCTCGACGCGCTCGACCGCGCCGGGCGGGCCGCGGGCATGTCGTCGTCGGACCGCCAGGGGTACCGCCAGGCCGTCGACCAGGCGGCGCGGTCCGGGGACCTGAGCGAGACCACCCGTCAACTCCAGGCGTTCCGCGAGCATGTCGAGACGCGGGCACTCAACCAGCGCTACGACGCCTTCCGCCAGCACGCGGACGGCGGATTCGACACCACCCGGGCGCCGCAGTCCGAGCGGAGCAGCTGGGACCACCTGGTGGACGCGGTCGAACAGGCCCGCCGCGGCGGCGACCCTGACCTGCTGGACAGCCATCTGCGCGAATACACCGCCTTCGTGGAGCACCACGCCCCCTCGGAGGTGCTCACCGGACGGGACGCCCCGCAGCCGTACCGCCCCGACGTCGAGAACATCCGGCGCCAACTGGCGGTCGCCACCGGGGCCGACGCGGACCGGCTGCGTACCGAGCTTGCGGACCTGCGGCACTCCGCCGACCTCCGCGACCGGCTCGACCGGCTCAACGGCCGCCCGGACGGCCCCGATCCACGGGAGACCGAACTGCGGCGAGCCGTCGAGGAGGCCGACAGCCCGGACGCGGCGGCCCACGCCCTCGCCCAACTGCACGACCACCGGGCCGATCAGGACCTCCAGCAGCGGCTCGACCGGCTCAACTCCGACGGATTCCCGGACGCCGGGGCCGGCCGCGACGACCTCCGGCAGCGCCTCGACGCACTGCGCGGCGACGCCGGCTCCCACGAACAGGAGCTGATCCAGCAGATCGACCATGCCTCGGGCCCCGACGAGGCCGCCCGCGCACTGGACGCCCTGCACGACCACCGGGACCAGCAGGATCTGCGGGACCTCCAGCAGCGCCTCGACCAGCTCCATGCCGACCCGGTCCCGCCGCCCGCCGCCC
>NZ_JAJSYW010000007.1:0-66609 GCF_036815005.1 Streptomyces sp. IBSBF 2435
CCCTCGGTCACAGTCCCCCGGCCGCATCCGCCCTGGTTGCGAGGTTGCATCCGCACCTCGCGTTCGGGGCCTGGCCAGGGGGCTCGTGGGTGATGGGAACCGTCCCGGTGCCGGTGGTGGACTTCCGGACCGTGCCCCTCGTGGACGCGGCCTGCCGGACCTCAGGTGAGATCGCCCGGGGCGAGGTCGGGCCGGACGCGGTGCCGGGAGGGGTTGCGCAGGTATCCGGCGCGGGTGCGGGGCGAGTGTCCAATAAACGGCCCTGTCTCACTTTCGGTGGTGACGGAGGATGCTGTCATCCGAGGAGGATGCAGTGGCGGAGCAGGGTGAAGCCTGCACGTCCGTGCATCTGACGCTGCCCCTGCCGAAAACCTCATCCACCCGGGTGGGAGCCGGTTTGTGGGCTGCGGGGGGCTCGGGTACGGATGCTCGAAGTGGGCACTCCCGCACGGCTGCTGACCGCCCCGGCATGATGGTCGATCGTGCTGCTGCGACTGGCCTACCTCGCAGTGACGAACGCGCTCGCTCTACTGCGCCTGCTGCCGATGAGCGACCGGGACAAGGACGCGGAGATCCTCGCCCTGCGCCATCAGGTCACCGCCCTGGAACGTCAACTCGACAAGGAGAAGGCGCGGTTCGCCCCGAGCGATCGGGCGTTCCCGGCAGCCCTGGTGCACCGGCCGCCGATGCAGGTGCTGCGCCGCCGGCAGCCGCCCCGACACCCGCATGTTCACCGGACCGCGCGGCGGACGCATCACCACCGCCGTCCTGCGCGACCCCACCCACTGGGACGACGTCGTCCGCGAGCTCGGCCATGAGCACCTGCGCCGCCACGACCTGCGCCACACCGGCCTGACCTGGATGGCAGACGCCGGAATCCCCCTGCACGTCCTGCGGTTGATCGCCGGACACGGCTCCCTGCACACCATCCAGCGCTACCTCCACCCCGACCTCCACTCCGCCATGAACGCCGGCAACACCCTCGGCACCCACCTCACGCCGAAGCCCGGCCTACCCCCACCCCCGCCGAACCACGGCCGAACACCGTCATCGGTTGCGGACTCGCTTCTTGGCGTACATCTCCTCGGTGGTGACGCGGAGAGTCTCATCGGCATCGACACCGCATCTCCCCCAGCGTATGCCGAAGCTGACCTCAAGTCGGAAGGCGTGTCCCTCGAAGATGACCGGGAGCACGACGGCATCGCGCAGGTGGGTCATCCGGTCTTGGGCTTGCCGGATGCCGAGGCCGTCGGCAAGAGCGGCAAATTCGTCGCCGCGCAGCCGGGACACAGTCTCGCCTTCGCGGACGGCGCCGGTGATGCGTCGGGCCAGCTCGATGAGGGCGGCGTCGCCTCACCCGGTCCGTCCGTGTCTGGCCCAGAACCTCGACCGGCAGGCCGGACAGGAGGTAGGTGATGCGCGGGGCGTCGTCGCCGGCGTCCAGCGTCCTCGGTCCACCGGCCCCCCGCGACGATGCGTTCGACCGCCTCGCGGACCTGGCGGGCGGTGATCGCCGCCAGGTCGGTGCCGGGCGTGAGACAGAGCTCGTCCAGGAGCGCGGACCAGGAGGTACGGCCGCTCCCCACGGCGACGACGACCGAGTACGGCCAGCCGGACATCATCTGGTGCTTGGCATTTCCGCGGCCATAAGTGTGCCAGAACGGGCGGTCCTGCGCGGTCCCGGCGTCCGGCCGCAGCCACGGCGAGGCGACCACGGCCAGGACCAGCCGCCAGGGGTGCGCAGGCTGGAGCTCCCCCTCCCGGCTTCCCAGCGGACCGCCTGGCGGATGCTGGCCTTGTCCCGGCGCCCCTTGAGCAGCTCGACCGCGACCGCCCGCCAGTCGAGGAACCGGAAGTCAGCAGCCAGTTCGTTTCCAGCGTGGAGTCGGAGGAGTCGTCCGCGTCGCCGACCCGCGGCAAGCACCGGTGGCGGGCAGCCGTGGGGTGGAGGCGGGCGAGTGTCCATGCACGCCCGTCGTGTCCGGCTTACCAGTCGTGAGCGATCACCGCGCTTGTAGCAGGCCAGGGCAGCGGTGACTTCACCTGCGGCGGCACCCGCTCCGGCACTACCTGTCAAAAGGGGAATCGGCATGCATGGCCGGAGACGCACCGAAAGCCCGGCAGGCGCTGAGGCATGCCCGGCACGCGCCAAACCACCACGCGCGCTGCGGGCAGCACCCGCTCTATGCCGGCTGCTTCTCTACGACGACATCGAGCTGCTCGATCGTGGGCTCCTCGAAGAGCACACCCGTGTTCTCACCGAGCGCTTCCGCGACCGCACCCGACAGATGCACCTGGCGCCCGTCGTCGTCGGGAAAGGCATCGAAGATCCCGAACGACGAGGGTCCGAACCGGATTCCGAACCACCTGACGGTCTTGGGCTCCCCCTCGACGATCGACAGCCCCTGGTTCAGGAAGTCGCGGACGTCGTCCTCCCTGCCGGGCAGCGCTTCGAGGCGCACCAGAACCGCTTTGCTGACCTGCGTTGCCATCTCGGGTCTCTCCTTTGCTCGGTTCACGAAACTCGCCTTCCGGCCCTGGTGGGAGCGCTGGGCGCCGTGGAAACTCCTCGCCGGACTGTCCGGGGTGAGGTGGCCTACGGTCTCAGGACCGCGCGCACGCAGCCGTCATTCTTGTGCTTGAACATGTCGTCACTCTTCGGTCCCTCGTCGAGGGACACTGGGTGGGTCATGAGGTGATCGGTCTTGAGCTCACCGGCGGCGATGGGCTCGAGCGGGGGCAGGCCCTTGTTCATGAGCATGGGGAACTTGTCGTACAACCCGCCGAACACGCTGGATCTACTCTCACTGTCACTTGGCGTCGCCCCACGTGCAACCGCAGTCCGCAGGCGGCCGGCGTGCGATGCGCGGACCGGGCGACTTCTTGGACAACGCGCTCCAACGGCCGTGACGATCCGGGCCCCGGCCGATCAGGCGGCCTGACCGAAGCCGACCGCCGCCGACGGCCGTGGGCGGAGCCCGGTCGGGCTCGATGCAGGGGTGTCACAGCATCTCCAGCGGCCGTTTGCCCTCCGGCGGCGGAAACGCCCGGTCCAGGGCCGCGAGGTCCTCGGCGGTCAGGTCCACCTCCAGAGCTGCCCGGTTGTCCTCGACGTGCGCGCGCGAGGACGCCTTCGGGATCGCGATGACGTCCTCGTGCCGCAGGACCCAGGCCAGCGCGATCTGCGCGGGCGTCGCACCACGGGCGGCTGCCACCTCCCGCAGCCCCGGATGACCCAGCAGACGGCCCTGCTCGACCGGCGAGTACGCCATGAGGGGGATCGACAGCTCACGGCACCTGGGCAGCAGACCGTACTCAGGGCCTCGACGGCCGAGGTTGTACAGCACCTGATCGGTCTGCGGCACGGCCCCCGGCGGCAGGTCCGCGAGATCGGCCACATCCAGGTTGCTCACCCCCCAGGAGCGGATGTCACCCTCCCGTACCAGGGACTCGAACGCCTCGACCGTCTCCTCCAGCGGCACGGCCCCACGCCAGTGCAGCAGATACAGATCGATCCGGTCCGTGCGCAGCCGGCGCAGGCTCCCCCGGCACGCGCCGGCCACTCCACGGGCGCCGGCATGGGAGGGCAGCACCTTGCTGACCAGGAACACCTCGTCCCGCCGTCCGGACACCGCCTCGGCCACCACCTCCTCCGCCGCGCCGTCCCCGTACATCTCCGCGGTGTCGACAAGGACCATCCCCAGGTCCAGCCCGGCACGCAGGGCCGACACCTCGGCCGCGCGACGCCCGAAATCCTCCCCCATCCCCCAGGTGCCCTGGCCGAGCGCCGCGACTGCGGCCCCGCAAGGAAGGATGATCGTCCGCAGATCCGCCATGGCTGCCTCCTGGATGTGACCGGTGACCAGGACCGCCAACCACCGATCTCGAGTCGTAAGCGGGGTCGGGGCGTTCAGCGGGGCCGGCCGAGTGCTGCGGCCGGGCGCAGGTCCTCCTCGAGCCCCTCGCCCACGGCCGCGCCGGCCAGTGCCCGCCCGAGCCGGGGTGCCTGCTTGAACAGGTTGTGCCCAGCGGCGAAGAAGATCCCGTCGGCCTCCCAGACCGCCATGCCGTCTTCGCTCCACGGCAGGCTCGTCACCCAGCAGTGCAGGTACTCGACGGGTTCGGGGTCGAGGCCGGGCAAGGCCCGGGAGACGTACACGCGGGCGCGGTCGTTTAGCGCCACCAGTGCGTGGGGGTCCGCGAAGCTGCCGTCCTCCCGCACCTGTACGGTCTGGCTGAGGCCCACCGCGTAGCGGCTGTTGCCGGGGTAGGGGGCCGCGTAGACGCCGACTTCGCCGAAGTCGCCGCTGCTGTCCTGGAGGCACGCGACTCGCTGCGGGGGCGCTCCCCCGACCTGGAAGGTCAGGCGGACATGGGCGGCCGGCTGAACGGGAAGCGAAAGGCCCACGCCGCGCGCCAGCCTCGCTGTGTGCAGGCCCGCGCACACCACGGCCGTTGCGTACTGCTCGCGGCCGGCGGCGCTGAGCACCTCCACCGTGCCGTGGTCCGTCGGATGCACCGAGATGACCTCCTCGGTGACCACCCGGTCGCCCAGCGCGCCGGCCAGACTCTCGATCGCAGTACGCGTACGGATGGCACCGCCGCCCTCGTCCAGCATCGCGGGCCCCTGGTAGTCCGCCAGCAGCGGCATACGGGCGCGAAGCTCCGTGCTGTCCACCGCCCTGACCGGCATCCCGCCGACATCCTGCAGAATGCGCAGCCTCTCGGGAACGGGAGTGCCCAGAGCGACCACCCCGTCCTGGGAGACGAGTTCCGCGCCCAGCTTGTCGGCCCACTCGTCCCAGACCGCGCGGCCCTGCCGCGTGAACTCGACCAGGCGGGCGTCGTCGTGCGCGTGGCGGAAGATGCGGGACTGACCACTGGACTGCCCGTGCCCCGGAACGCCGCTTTCGTAAAGCCGCACGGCCGCGCTGCGCTCGACCAGCGCGTAGGCGGTGCAGAGGCCGACGATGCCGGCTCCTATGACGGCCACCTCGGGAATCCGGTCCATTCGATCGCCTCGCTTCGCATCCTGGAGCTGCCCTCTGCGGAGCAGGGATCGGGTTCACCTGTCGCCGCGAACGGGTGGGTGGCCGGGTCAGGCGGGCGGTATCGGCCCGCTCTGCGTGACCCGTCGGCGGGATCGCGTCTACCTCAGTTTTACACTGGTCCGGCATACGTCAAACGGACATTTCAAATGAAAACGGGCCACGGCTCGACGTCGAGCGTGCTCCCGTGCCTACAGTTCCAGTCACGGCCTTCGTCCACGGGTAAGCCCTGCCGCCAGGGAGCACTGTCACGAACGGCGACCGTGACCGCGGCGGTGGGCGTGACCGCTGACCCGGCCGGGCCGGTTCTCAGAACAGAGGTGATCCGATGAAGGTGCTGGTGACCGGTGGGACGAGTGGACTCGGACTCGCCATGGCCTCCGCCCTGGCCGCGTCGGGAGCCTCCGTCGCGCTGACTGGGCGGTCCGGCGAGCGTGCGGAGTCCGCCGCCGCGGGGCTGCCGGGGGCGATCGGCATCGAAATGGACGTGCGCGACGAGTCGTCGGTGACCAGGGCCGCCGACGAGGCGTGGTCGCGGCTCGGCGGCGTCGACATGCTGGTGAACAACGCCGGCATCGGCATGCGCACCGTCAACCCGCGCTTCATGACACAGCCGCAGGGCTTCTGGGAGGTAGCGCCCGAAGGCTTCCGCGCGGTGATCGAGACCAACCTGACCGGCTACTTCCTGGTCGCCCGCGAGATCACGCCACGGATGCTGGCATCCGGCGGTGGCCGCATCGTCAACATCTCGATGAACCACTCGACCATGCGGCGCGCCGGCTTCGTTCCCTACGGGCCGTCGCGTGCCGGCGGCGAGGCGCTGTCCCTCATCATGGCGGCCGACTTGCGGGGTACGGGCGTCACCGTCAACCTGCTGCTGCCCGGAGGCGCGACGGTCACCGGAATGCTCCCGCAGGACGTCACCCCCGAGGGCCACAGGTTCCTCAGTCCCGAGGTGATGGGCCCGCCCATCGTCTGGCTTGCCTCCGACGACGCAGCCGACGTGCATGACGAGCGCATCGTCGCCACCGAGTTCGGACAATGGCTTCGGGACCGGGAGAGCCGCCAGTGAGGGCACATCAGCACCGCTTTCGGGCACGCCCTGAGCTGGACCGTCGGCGCCCTGATCAACCTGGTCGACACCAGCCCCGCGCTCTCTCCGGGCGCTCCCAGGCTCTACATGCACATCGCCTGGCACATCTGCCACGGCGTCGACACCGAGCAGGCCCTGACACTGCGCGCTTCCGGCATCACCTCCCGGCGCATCGCCCATCTCCGCGGCCGCGACGCCGCCCGTCTCGGGCACCGGGCGGCCGGTCTCCGGCAGTGGACACCTGACCCCGGTGGCTCCAGGATCCCCGAGTCGGGCTTGGACGGCACACGTATGGTGTGATCAGCAGGGCTCGACGCTCTGGCCTCGTGATCATCTCGGCGCAGGCAAGGACGGCGACGGCGTACACATACGACCAGGCACGCAGGCGCCAACCTCGCAGTTCGGGGAGGCTTCCGTGGCCGTCACCGAGGCCTGGCCGAGGGTGAACCGCCCACTCCCGACGAATGCCGTCCCTCGTGCGATCGTCCCCGTTCAGCGGGGAGAGAAGGAAAGGCTGAGTTGCGCGTGCATCGCATCGGCCAGTCGGGTCAGCATCTGGACGGTCGGGCTGACCCGGCCCTGCTCGATGCGGGAGATCAATGCCTGCCCGGTGCCCGCGGCCTGGGCGAGTCGGGACTGCGACCAGCCCAGCTCCTCACGACGGCGGCGGACCAGTTCGCCCGCAGTCACGACGAGGAGTCGGGCGGCACGTACGGGGCCCGCCGGATCACCCGCGCGCTCGGGCGCAAGGGCCACGAGGTGGCCCGCTGCACCGTCGAGCGGCTGACGGCCGAGCTCGGTCTGGAAGGCGTGATCCGCGGCCGGCGGCGCCGCACCACGGTCCCGGAGCCGTCGGCGCAGCACCCGCCGGATCTGGTCGACCGCGACTTCACCGCGAGCCGCCCCGACCAGCTGTCGATCGCCGACGTGACCTATGTCCGCACCTGGTCCGGATAGGCATACGTGGCGTTCGTCCTTAACGTGTACTCCCGGATGATCGTCGGCTGGCAGGTCGCGAACCACATGCGGACCCAACTTCCGCTGGAAGCACTGGAGATGGCCCTGTGGAGGCGGAGGATCAAGAAGAACCCCGGCCTCGTCCATCACAGCGACAGGGGCTCACAATAGGTATCGATTCGGTATACCGACCGGCTCGTCGACATCGGTGCCTCCGCCTCCGTCGGGTCCGTCGCTGACAGCTACGACGGTCAGTCTTTTCGCACCGGATCCCGCAAGGATCGGGTAGCCCCGGCTGAGGCGGTCTGACCCTTGCTTATGACTGACCCCACGGGTGTCCTGGCGTTGGTCTGTCGACCGCCCGGCCGGGCACGCAGCAGGCGCTGCCGCCGGACGGACGTGACCTGATAGGAGCCTGGAGCCGACTCGCCAAAGCGTCCCCGTGACAGTCCTGTCCGTCCGACCGGCGACAGCTTGAACATCACGCTACCGACCGGAAGAAACACCGTGCAGCACAGCGAGCAGCCCAGATCCGGGCATGTCGTGATCGGCGCCGACACGCACAGACACGTACACGTCGCGGCCGTGATGGACACCATCAGCAAAATCCTGACCACCCTGACGATCCCCACCGACACCGGCGGCTTCCAGCAACTGGCCTACCGGGCCGCCTCGTTCGGCACCGTCCTGGCGTTCGGGATCGAGGGGACCGGCTCCTACGGCGCCACGCTCACCTCGTTCTTGCGCAGAGCCGGCCACAAGGTCGTCGAGTCCGGCCGCCCGGACCGGCGGCTGCGGCGCATGAACGGCAAGTCCGACACCCTGGACGCCGAAAACGCCGCCCGAGCGGTGCTGGCCGGGTTCGCCACCGCCTTGCCTAAGACCGCCGACGGCGAAGCCGAGATGATCCGCCAGCTCAAGATCGCCCACGACCAGGCCGTCGAACAACGTGCATCGGCGATGGTCACGATGAAGGGATGCTTGTCCACGCTCCCGACGCCCTGCGCCGGGAGAGCGCCGGCAAGACACTGATCACCCTGGCACGGCACCTTGCAGCCCTGCCTCCCCGCCGCCTGGAAGAACCCGAGGACGCCCTTCGCTGCACCCTGCGAACCCTCGCCAAGCGATGGCAGTACCTGGACGCCGAGGCCAAGGAGCTGACGAAGATGATCGGCGACCTGGTCCGGCGAGTCGCCCCGCAACTGCTCGAGCCCTTCGGTATCGGCGTGGACACCGCCGCGGAAATCCTCGTCGTGACCGGCGACAACCCCGAGCGGATCAAGTCCGAACCCGCCCCTCGCCAAACTCGCGGGCATCGCTCCCGTGCCCGCCGACTCCGGCGTGACCAACGGCAGGAACCGCATCAACCACGGCGGCCACCGCCAGCTCAACGCGGCGATCTACCGAACCGTCATCGTCCGCATGCGATTCCTCCAGCCCACGACGACTACGTCGCGCGCCGCACAGCCGAAGGCAAGACGAAGCGCGAGATCATCCGATGCCTCAGGCGCTACGTCATACGCGAGGTCTACCACCCGCTCCGACCCACCCCACGGACGGCCTCCGCAGCCAGTTGACAACTATAGGAGCGTCAACGCCCTCGCCGAGGCGTTCAACAGCCTCTTCAAGGCCGAGCTGATCGGAATGCAGGGCCCCTGGAAGGACGTCGAGCAGGCCGAACGGGCGATCTTCCAGTGGATCACCTGGTACAACGAAGAACGCCTCCACTCCGCACTCGGCTACGTGCCACCCGCCGAGTACGAACAGGACTACCGGCGAAGCCAGGAACCAGCCCCGCAATCCGCCTGAAACAGGATCACCGGACTCTACGAAACTCGGGGCAGCTCAGCCTCCCTCAGCGGCTTGGCCTCGGCCGCCTATTCCACGAAGGACCGCTGCACCAGGCGCTGGATGAAGATCTGCTCGTAGGGGTCTTTGGCGTCGTAGCCGTGGAGTACGCGATGCGCGCGGCGATCGACGTGCTCAGTACCTGGATGACGAGGATGTCCGCTGTCATCGCGACCAGGGTTCCGGCGACGGGGATCCCGGCCAGCATGCCCACGGCGCCGCCTTCGACCGCGCCGAAGGTCCGCCACTTGAGCATGCTGCGGGACAGCAGCCGGTCACAGACTTTGAGGTCCTGCTGCCGCACTTCGGTAGAACTCGTCAGCTCGAAGCCTTGCTTGCGGGCGAGCTTCTCGACGCTTCTCGGGTCGTTGAGCTCCCTAGCGGCGTCGTTGGCCAGTTCGAGCAGCGCTGTCGCACCCCCGAGCGCCGCGGGCATGGCGTGCTGACTACCGCTTCGCCCGCACGGCGTATCGGATCCCTGACCGCATCGGGCACCCCGTGGGCAACCCGGCTCGCGGCGGTTCCCGTGGCCTCACCGGCACGAGCGAGCGCGGTGCTCGCCCAGTTCGGCAGGCCGCGGCGGCTGTTGCGGCGTTGCCAGTGCTCGTTGAGCGTGTGCCACACCTGCTCCTCGTAGGCGCTCATCGAAACTGCACCAGGGACGAGTGGGCCGGTGTAAGTGCTCATTGAGGTTCTCCGCTCCAACAGTGATCGCTGGGTCCACGATGCGTTGCCAGCCGGCCGACGCATGGGTGAAGCCGCAGAGCGGGGGCGAAGCCGACCGCGCAGGCCGCCTTCGGGCGGCAGCACCCGGACGACGACCTGCCCTGTTCGGCCACGTCTGCGGGAACCAGCAGCCAGCCGGCCCCACGCCACGAAGGCGCCACGGGGCGTGGGGCACCTGCTACTGCTGTTTGTCGAGGTAGTCCCGGGCCGCGTTCAGCGTCCCGGCGACGTAGCCGTCGTGCGGCAAGTCCAGCCCCACGTACTGGCCCTCCTCGTCAAGGCTGCCGTCCGGCTGGTAGAGGCGCACGATCGGCGTGGGAAGCTCATTGGGATCCAGCGGCGGATCCCACCCGACGACCCGGCCCAGGTAGGACCGGTCATCGTCCCGAGCCGCGTAGTACAGCAGGTAGTGCGCCGGGTCCACGTGGAAGGGTGCGGCGCGATGCTGTCCCTGCCCGCCGGTCTGCGGCTGCGGCCACTCCCCGGTCGTGGACGCCGCCCGCCACGCTTGTTCGACGTCCTCGGCGGTCCGGCCGATCCACCACCGCTCAGTCACCTCGCCCAGCGACACGTACTCGTGCTCGCCCTCCACCCCACCGGTGCCGACGAAACGCACGACCGGCTCGACGGCAGAGGTGCTGATGGGATGCAGGTACCGGTAGAAAGCCACGACGCGCCCCACCCGCAGGTGGCCGCCCCCGTCCTCGCCGTAGAAGAAGCGGCCGTGCCGGTAGTAGGTGTCAGTGATGTCCTCGTAGACTGGCCAGTGCTCGAAACGGGGATTCCGGTAGTGCATCGTGATCTCCCTGTGATCGCCACAAAACACCACACGGTACCGCCTGGCCGCGCAACTACCCTCATCGCGCAGGGAGTTCGCCCTCCCCCCGGACGCGGGCGCGACGACGCATTCGACTCAGGCGGTGGCCGGCGCCCACGACACCGCGCCAGTTCTACCCCGTTCACTTTGGTGACTACTTCCGCGGAAAACGGACGGTGACCTCCGCCGACCTGCGGGCTACCGCGGTCAGGGGTTGCGGAAGCCTCGCCCGGGGTCGCGCGCAAAGTCGGCGTCGAACGCGGTGAACCAGTCGACCGGGGCGAGGTTGACCATGCCCAGCGCCTGGTTGGACTCGTTGCCGCTGTCCTCGATGCCGTCCAGGCTCTGGTCGAACAGCATGAGCACGTCACCGTCCTCGAAAAGCTCCTCGGAGGCGGCTTCCCAGCCGAAGTCGCGCCGGTCTTCGGGCAGAGCAGCCACGGTTATCGAACAGGATTCGAACCTGCTGCGCGGGATGCATTCCCCTCGGAAGCCAAGACCGGTGCGGCGGTACGCCGCCCGCGGCCACCCCAACGTCTCGGCCGCTGCCCGGGGACCCGCATCGCCTGGCTTGCCGCGCGGAGCGCGACACGGGACCGGCGTCTCCAGCCGATGGTGCGACGGAGCCCGGCGGACGCGATGACGACCGGCCGCCTGCCCTGTCAAGACGCTGGGACGACGAGGACTACATGAAGTACGGCCTCGACGCCGAAGCCGTCACCCGCCTGCGTTCCGCATTGGAGTCATGGGCCGACGAACTGGAGCTCGACGCCCGTCCAGCTGACAAATGGCGCCGTCGGAGGACAGCCAACCGGGCTCCACCCCCCTGACGCCAACCGGCCGTCCGACGTCCAAGCCCCCGACGACCCCACCAGATAACGGCCTCGGAAATCGCAAAACCCGCTGTCCTCCGCTTCTCGGGTGTGGCAATTGAACGGCTCTGTCTCACTTTCGGCGGTAACCGCGCGTCACGTTCGTTCAGGCCTCGATTGCGCAGCTCACAGTGGCGTTGTCACCGTGTCCGAAGACGAGAAGCCAGCCCGACAATTCCGTATACCCGTCTGGCCTGCGCACCTCGCCGTCAGCAACCGTTGCCACAAGGTGTTACCACCGAGAGACAGAGCCGTTTGTTAGACAATCCCACCCTGCGCAGCCATGCCATCAACCACCTGCTCCGAGCGGCCGGCCACACGAAAATCGCCGCCGTACTCCGCGAGATGTCCTACGAACCATTCCACCGCCCGCTGGCCCTCCTGGGCATCGACCGACCAGCACCGATCCAAGATCAAAAGACTTTGCAACAGCCCTGCCCCACGGGTGCGATGACTTCACCCGCGGGCACGGTAGTGGGCGAGTCGTGGAGCGTCCCATTCGACGATGTCGAGGATGTCGTCGAGATGCGCGTGGGCCCTTTCCTCGGGGTTAGGGAACTCCCGGTAGAGGAGCCAGAGGCCGTCGCGGATCGTTTCGAAGCAGCGCCAGTAGTAGCCCGAGTCGACGGAGTCACCGTCCTCCTCGCCGGCGGCGAACCAGAGGATGGCCCACATGGCCTCCTCCCTCTGGGACGGGTGGACCCCATCGACGAGCATGGCCATGACCACCGAGCAGACGGCGGGCGCGGGGGGCATCAGGATCGACTGGATGAAGGCATGCCCGTCCAGGGCGCGCAGGGCGCCCGGCCGGCCGTCGATCGCGGACTCCAGGAGTTCGACCAGGTGGCGTGCGGGCTGCTTGCAGCCGCAGGTGATCGAGTCCCAGTCCTGCCGGGCCAATTCCATGCGTGCCAGGTCCACGGACCTCTACTCCTCAAGCGAGAACGGATTTGCCGGACGGGCGGGCGGGGAGTCCCGCCCGTCATAGTCGACTACGCATCCATCATGGCTCCGACCAGGGCCCATCCGGCTCACTCGTGATGCCGGGTACGAAATTGCTCAGCGGATAGTCCAACTTGCACTCCAAGCACACCGGTGTGACGGCCGGCTGGTACATCGCCGGGTCCGTGCCCTGGATCTTCTCCTGGACGTAGGCGACGCCGGAGCGCACCTTCGTCCAGTCACCGCCCAGCGCGTGGACCACGTTCCCTTCCGCGCAGTAGGTCCCCTCACAGCCCTCGTACCCGGGGCCCGACGAAGCGACGGCTGTCTCACGGGTTTCGGTGTGGTAGCCGGAGACGTAGGACCTGGAGGCGAGCCGTGAGACCCGCTGGTTGACCACGGTGGCGCGCGCGAGGGAGGCGCCCTTGGCGGCTTGGCCCTTGGGCGTCCAGTCGGCGGGCGCCGCCTCTTTGTGCACGTAAGGTCGAAAGAACTGCTCCCGGCGGTCGGGATCTTGGCCTTGGCGCCGTCGGACTCGACCTGCTTGCCCGCGCCGGCGTCTTCGTCCGCTTCCCCACTGGTGGGATCGCCGCCGGCTCCCGGGCCGCAGCCGCCCATCATGGCGCCGCAGGCGGTGGTGACCGCAGTGGCTCCCGCGTCGATGCAGGCGGGGCTGGCCAGACCGGCGGGCTCCCCGGTGCAAACGCTGACGGCGACCACGGTGACCACGACCACCGCAGCGACCCCGACGTAGGGCGCGGCCTTCTCCACCACGTGGCCGGCGCAGCCCCCCGGGCACGGCCAGGGACGACAACGGAGGAATCCGCTTCCATCGGGTGGTGTAGACCGACTGGTAGATCGTCTCGTGGCTGATCCGCACCCCGGGGTCAGCACCGTGATGAAGACGCAGGTGCCCGGTGATCTGTTCCGGCGGCCACTCCTCCCTCAACAGGGTCAGCACCGCCTGCCTCAGTGCGGGTCTGCGGGCGAGCAGGCACTCCCCAGTTCGAGCGGTCGAGGTCAGGGCTGCCGGGGAGAGGGCCCCGGTCACCTGCCGGCGTTCATGACGAGCGAGACTACGGCCACCATGGCGGTCAGGGCTCCCATTGCCGTGGCAACGGGCGCGGCCAGGACGTGGTGCTGGTGGACGAGGTAGGCGAGCGCTCCAGCGCCCAGGAGTGCTACTACAACCAGCAGCAGCACGATCAGCAGCGTGACGATCGACATGACGAACCCCCTGGTCCTGATGCATCGGGACTCTCCCGGTGCGGGTGGTCGGCGTGCCGTGCCAGACGGTGCGCACGGTGCGCTATCTGGTGCAGTACTGTGCCGGCCGTGGTAGGAGTCTTCGGGGCAGCACGACTGTCGGAGAAGCGCAACAGAATATTTTTCGGACCGCGATAATCGCTGGGTTCTTTTGGTCTTTCGTTGAGGGGGGACACCACATTGGCGGATGAGAAGTTCGTTCAGGTGCCGCAGGATGCAATGCGGGAGCGTCGGGGACTGGCTGGGCGTCTGAAGATGCTCCGGCAGGCCACAAAGAAGAGCCAGCGGGAGTTCGCCGACATCCTGGGTGTGGACCACTCCACGGTTTCCGTCTACGAGAAGCCGGATGGTCGCGTGCCCGACCTCGAGTACATCGACGGATTCCTGGCCGAAGTCGCCAGCAGGAGCGATGTCACAGCGGACGTCCTTAAGGACACCCGCGACAGCTACGGCCGGCTGCTCCGGCTGTTATGCGACCAGCCCCACGAGCGGGGGCGCACCCACAACTACCGCCAGCTCCTGCGCGTGTACGAACTCACCGTAGAACGCGAGGCCCTCACCGCCGAGCTGGCCCAGGTCCGCGAACAGCAGCGGGACGTGGAAGAGGAACTGACCAGGCTCCGGCAGGACAGCAGCGCCGGTACGTCAGCTGATCCCGAGCGGGAACAGCAGCTGCGGGAAACGGCCGCAACCCTGCAACAGCGTCGCGGCGTACTGATCCACCGCAGAGACACGGTTGTCTCCGACTTGGACGCCTACCACGCACAGCTGCGACAGTCCCGAATACCGGCGCCTCCCAGCAGCCCGCCCACCATCCCGAACAACGGCGGTTGGACCGTTGGGGCCCCGCGACAGCGGTCCCTGCCGCCCTCGCCATCGCGCAACACCCGCCCCCACGCCACTGCGACAACCATCGTGGCCGGCGCCCTGGTCGTCCTGCTGCTGGGCGGCTGGCTGATCTATCGAACTACCAGCCCCAGCCCCAGTCACGACACCGCTGACCAGCAGCCCGCTCCCTCGCCCACTGTTACGGCCAGCCGCACCCGTAGCCCCAGCCCCTACCCGAGCCTCACGCCGACGTCGGCCGAGCCCGCAACGATGTTGCTGACCGATCTTCCTTCAGTCGCTGTAGAGAAAGACAACCTCGCCACCAGGAGCTTCGAGGTCGGCGACGGCACAGTGGACAACATCCACTACGCCAATGCCCTCGTGTCCAGCATCAAGAGCAACTTGAGCTTCCTCGACTGCGAAGACGCGAGTGGCTACTCCGAGTACAACCTCGGTCACCAATGGAAGAAGCTCACCATGGTCTTGGGCATAGATGACAATTCGACCGACCAATCAGCCCAGGTCACCATAACCTTGGACGGCAGAACACTCTACAAAAACGAGGTCCGACTCGACAAAACCCAACGAGTCCCTCTCGGTGTCACCAATGGCCTGCGTCTGCGTATCAGCTTTAACGACACTGACCCGAACGACTCCGAATGCCGCCTCGGCAAGGTCGTCATCGGAAATCCCACTCTTAGCCGATGATTGCGCCGCCGTTCGCGGCAACAGTCCGGCCCTGCCCGAACCTGTTGGCCGGTGGCATGGAGTCCGACCGCGCCATCACCTCTCGGCAACACGAGGGGCACCGCGAGCAGCGACCGTGATCACCGGCTTGTCGTCGTCCGTGAGAGGCAACATCCTCATCCGGTGGGGCGACATCCTCGCCGCGACCGCGCCGGAACTCGCCGGTCGGTTGGCGACGGTGGCGTTCGACGTCGACTGCGGCCGCCTGGACCTGCTGCCCGACTCACCCCCTATGCCACCCAACTGCGGACAAGCACCGCACGCCTGTTCGCCATGGTCAACCCAACCGCCAGCCGCGCAGCCGCGACGCGGTCCGCGGCATCCACGTCCTGGCGCCCGGCACCCACACCTCTGCCCCCGCCGCCGACATCCCGGAGCAGACCGCACCGGCGCCGGCCGGGCCGGTGCGCACCAAGATCGAGAGCCGGGACCAGGTGTTGCGTGAGCGCCGCGAGGCCGAAGAGGCGTTCGGCGATGGGCAGGCCGCGCTCGAGGA
Organism: Streptomyces sp. IBSBF 2435; assembly: GCF_036815005.1. Lineage (NCBI taxonomy): Bacteria > Bacillati > Actinomycetota > Actinomycetes > Kitasatosporales > Streptomycetaceae > Streptomyces > Streptomyces sp. IBSBF 2435. Next base: position 15,641 of record NZ_JAJSYW010000007.1, read on the forward strand.
ACTACGCGTCAAGGTGAAAGGCCGTGGGTTCGAGTTTTCCGAAGTGGCCTCGTAGCCGAACTCACGGGTCGTGCGTTCAGAACGGTACCGGAGCAGGCTCGGGTTTCTCCGAGCTTGCCGAACCGAGGGCACCGGTGTCGGGGTTGCTGGAACCGCAATGGAGCTGGAGGCATTCCGTCGGGAGCGGCTGGCTGTGCACGAGGACCGCCGAATCAGGGCTGCGACTGGGCCGCGTAGCCTCGTGTTCGCCCTCCTACGCAAGCGGGTCCTACTTGCCTGACCTGGCATCCGCAGAGTCGCCTGCAGCGTTCAACTGCTGGCGAGTGTGGACCAGATTCCTTCCGGATGGTCGGTCGGCTTCAGCCACAACCGAGGCTGAGACTGTCCGTATCCCTCGTGGATCTCCGGCTGCCAGAGAAACCGGCCCTCGGCGTCGGGCCATACCACCTGCATGAGAGGAAACGGGGGCCGCCGGTAGAACGAGATCGCACGCCCGAAGAACTCTCGGTACCAGCGAAGATCGGCCGTCATCGGGACAACCGGCCGCCCCTCGATGAGGTCGTGGTACTCCTCACCGCTTTTCAGTACAACCCCAGCTGCAGCCTCGCGTCCGAGGGTATTGAGCAGCACGTGCATTGTCCCGACGTCCAGGCCGAACATGGCCAGCTCGGGCACCTCGTGTGTGTGCCAGAGTCCGATCGTGTAGGCAAAGCCGGGCCCTTCGTCATCGGCCGGCACCATCACCACGCTCCAGCCGTGATCCCGGACCTGCTGCGCCGTCCGTAGGTCCATGCGATCGGCTTCATCTCGATCGCCGTAGTCATGGCAGATCACACAGCGACACATAGGACCGTCATCGGGCATGGCGGTGACAGTATCTTGCGAGCCTCCACGCACAGTTCGGCCCCCCACGTCATGCCCGGAGAACCCGGCTTCTGTGGTCCTGCGTTGTCGAGTGACGCACGGGAGTCTCGGTGGAAGGCTGGGACGATGGAACTCTTCCCTGCGAATCCCGACAGCCTGCACGACCCTGTGACGCTCCTCGACGAGCAGGGCACCGCTTGGGTGCTCCACCGCAGGCGGGTCGACCTCCGCACCGTGCGCCGACTCATCAAGGACGCCGCCACCCAGGTGGTGTGGGCGGACATGGGCGGCATCAGACCGCATCCCACGACCGAAGCCGAACGCCCCACACTGTGGGACCGGATCAGAAACGACTACAGGGGACCTGGCGGAAGCGGATCGACCGGGCGCTGCGTGGCTCACGAATTCCGTGCCGAGCCGGGGCACCGCATGCTGTACGTGGCGGAAGACTGCTGACACCACGAAAGGTGCGCCAGAACCCGGAAGTTGAGCCAGAGCCCATTCTCGTGAACAGAGCCACCGGAGTGCCCGTCACCTCGTCGTCGGGCCTTGATCGCTACGTGGTCTGCGTCTCGCTCAGCTCAAGAGGCCCCGGCGGTTCATCGAGTTCATGAGTTCGGTGCGCGCTTCAAGGAAGGCGTCACGGGCCCCGGACAGGTCGGCCAACGTCTGCTGGTATCGCTCGGGGTCAGAGTGCTTCCACTCCGGGGGGACCTCTACGTAGGTCGGAGGGCTGGAGCCGTTGTCCGGGTCGTGCATGCCGTCGAGTTCGTTGATCAGTCGGCGGAGGCTTTCCATGAACGTAGCGTGCGCGTCCGCCAGCTCAGGATCGAGGAATTTGATGTCGTTGTCGGTGTGTACGTCTTCGCAGTGACCGAGCACGCCAGCCGGCGCATCCGGATCCCGGGCACCACCGCGCATCCCACCGCGGCCTGGATGACACGAGACGGCCAAGAACCTGGTCATGGACCTCGAAGACGCCCACCGCCGGGCCCCTGCCTCCACGAATCGCCGATCCAGGCAAGATCGCCTGTCTCGATATACGAAGACGCGATCGACTCGGCGGCATCCTCCACGAGTACCACTATGCCACTTGACCTGCATGGACGAGGTTTTCGGCAAGGACAGGGTCGTTGCTCCCGTGTAGCGAACCTCACGACGGGCCGAATCTTATAGGTTCATGACAAGTGCTCGCCGCATCACGTCCGGACACATCGAGGGTTTTGGTTCAGGCAAGAGTCCGTAGTCGAGTGACCGCGCGACCACTGGATCGGACTGATGCAGATCACTCTGCATGATCAATGAGGCTGGAGTCCTTGGCGAACACGTCCGACTCCCTTCGGTGCACCGCCGCTCGGTTGCCTGGTGCGAGCGAGCGCTGTCCCTGGGGCGAAATCCCGGCTGTGGTACGCGCGGCAACCCGCAGAACCCGGACCCGATCAGCAGGCAACGCTCGCCCGGCCCGCCCCTGTCAGGTCCGCCGTGCCGCCGGCATCGGTTGCACCGCTCGCTTTACAGGCCTGCGTGCGGTGGCTTCGGTGTCCGGTTGCGCTGAAGCTGCCATGCCTCGGGTGTGACTGGCGTGTAGAGGTTGACAAGGGATCCGTCGGGGTCGCGGACAAGAGCCGACAGATTACCCCACGGCATCATGGTCGGAGGCTGAACGACGTCAAGATCCTCGCCGAAGTCGGTCGCCAGCCTCTCGTACACGGCGTTGGTGTCGTCGACGAGGAACTCGATGATCGCACTGTTGTTCGCACCCCCACGGGGCGTGTTGGTGGTGATGAAAGCAACGCGGGCGGAGCCGCTGACAGCGACCGTGGCCGATGGGGTCACCAGTTCGACGAAATCCTCGGTGAGGTACTGCGGGGTCGCACCGGTGAGGGCCTTGTAGAAGCGGACGAGCCGCGGAATGTCATCGGTGACGAGACGGACGGAGGCGAGGTGCACTGCGGCTGTGGTGGTCATGTGGTCACCGTAGAAGGAATACAGGTCATTCTCCGCCCGGAAATACCGCATCATCGCAGCTATGCCCCGACCAACCGCACGCGTCCTCGCCCTGCTGGAGTTGTTGCAGACGGGAGGAACCCGCACTGTTGCCGACCTCGCCGAGCACCTCGGAGTCGATCAGCGCACCGTGCGTCGCTATGTGGAGCAGCTACGCGACATAGACATTCCTGTGGACGGGGTTCGCGGTCGGTACGGCGGCTACCGTCTGGCCCGTCACTACCGCATGCCGCCGCTGATGCTGAACGACGAGGAAGGCCTTGCCGTGGTGTGGGCGTTGCTGGTCACCCGGCATGCGCACAGTGGCCCGGTAACCCCGCTGGTGATGGAGACGGCCACGGCGAAGGTGCGCCGAGTACTGCCTGCCGCGCTAGGCCGTCGCATCGACGCGGTACTCCGGACGGTGGACTTCACCGGTGAGCCACGCCCGGGCGCGGAAGACCACGACGACGCCGAAGCTCGTCCTGGTACTGACGAAGGCGCTCAGACGCTGCTCGGTCTGGCTGAGGCAGCACGGGACCAGCACCTGGTGGCGTTCGCGTACCGGACGCGTCAGGGGCATTCGGCTACGCGGCACGTACAGCCGCACGGCATCGTGGCGTACCAAAGCCTGCTCTACCTCACCGGCTTCGACGCCGACCGCCAGGCGCAGCGTACCTACCGCCTGGACAGGATGGCCGATCTGCGGCTTCTGCCAGGCACCTTTGAAGCGCCCGCGAACATCGACCCCGTGGCGCAGGTGTTGGGACCACTGTCGGCGGCGCCTTCGCGATACGACGTCTCCGTGCTCATCCGCGCTGATCCGGCCCATGTGCGGCGCTGGATTCCGGAAACCCTCGGGTCAGTTGCGCCGGCGTCTCCTCCCGATGCTGCAGACGGACATGACTGGCTGCACGTTTTTTTGCGGGCTGAACGCCTCGAGTGGGTCGCCGGGACACTCGCCATGCTGGACCGGCCCTTCATCATCCAACAGCCGGAAGCCCTCAAAACTGTGGTTCTCGCACTTGGACGCCGACTGGCTGAACACTCCGCCCGGTAACGCGACGTCACCGACGATGAGGAACGACTCGATGCCGCCCGCGGCCAGGACGGCCTGATCGCGGGTGACCCCGGCGAGCCTCGCGCTTTCACGAGTGGGGGCGCCGAGGCTTGATCACATAAGCAGAGAGCACCCCTGAAATGCAGCGATTGGACTTTTCTAGGGTCCTGTTGGCTGCACGGAAAGGGGCGCTCTCCGGGTGAAGAAGGCTATCTGATCGTACCCACGCGGTCCTTGTGAGGGAGGGGGTTCCGCCACCGGATCGAGCTGTTCGCGAGTGGCTACTCGGAACCGGTGCCTGGCTCAGACGGTTCGAACAGTACCGCCGTCGATGACGTACTCCGCGCCCACAATGGATGAGGCTCGGTCCGACACGAGGAAGCCGACCAGGTCCGCGACCTCTTCCGTCGTTGCGAACCTTCCGAGGGGAATCCCTCCGAGGGAAGCCATCAGGCTCTGCTCCGCCTCTTCGCGGGTCAGTCCGTTGCCCTTGGCGAGCTGGTCGATGAAGCCTGCATACGCGCCGGTCTGAATCCCCCCGGGGCTGACGGCGTTAACTCGCACGCCTCGTGGGGCCAGTTGGTTCGCGAGACCCTTGCTGTACGTACGCAGGGCACCCTTCGCTGACGCGTACGGCAACGTCGCGTCGTGCAAGGGCATCTGACGCTGAATCGACGTGACGTGGACAACTACTCCTGATCCCGCCGCCACCATCGCCGGCAGCAGCGCTCGATCCAGTCGGACAGCCCCCAAGAGGTTCAGATTGAGCTCCGCCAGCCAGTGCTCCTCGGCCGCTGCAGCGAATCCGCCAGGCGGGGTCGAGGACCCTCCGACAACGTGCACCAGGATGTCCAGCGCACCTCCCTCAGAGATCTTGGACGCCACAGCCTCTACACCGCCCACCGTGGAAGTGTCCGCCTCGATGAACCGGTCGGGGCGCTCGTAGCCGTCGGGCATAGTGCGTGCCGTGGTCCACACGTCGGCACCCAGCTCTCGCAGTCTCTCTACGACGGCCTTGCCCGAGCCCTTCGAACCGCCCGTGACCAGCGCCCGGCGACCGTTGAGACGGTCGCGATCTGAACTAGACATTTTGATCTCCCGAAGATCGAGGTGGCGTAGGTTCGGTCAGGCCGGGTGGTTGGCGATGACGAGTTCGGCGATGAGGTCGTCCCTCAGAGCGAACCGGTAGTCGAGCTCGGCGACGCCTCCCGGGAAGCTGCCTTCGAGCCGCACGGTGAGCACCCAGTGGGTGTCATCGACGCAGTGAGCGCCGATCTGCTCGGTCGTGTATTCGAACTCGGACCCGGCGTCCTGCAGGAACGCGTGGGTCTCCTCCCGGCCGCGGAAGGTCTCGCCCTGGTCGACGATCACCGCATCCTCGGCGAGGAACGAGGAGGCGGTGTCGGCGTCGCGGGCGATGTGCGCCGCGAAGAACTGGCGCACGGTGGTCGGGAGCAGATCGGACGGAAGATCGGTGTGCTGTGTCATGAGCCCACCGTGTGACCTCGCGGCGCGGGAGGGTCAAGCCGTGGACTCTCCCCCTGGGGGAACGTTCAGAATGAGGGGATGCTGACCATTGGCGAGTTCTCGCGGCTGACCCACTTGAGCGTGCGGACCCTGCGCCGGTATCACGAGGCGGCCCTGCTGGAACCTGCCGTGGTGGACGAGACCACCGGTTACCGCTACTACAGCGTCGATCAAATCCCGACCGCACAGGTCATCCACCGGCTCCGCGAGCTCGACGTCCCCCTGAGCGATGTGCAGCAGATCCTGCGGACCCGCGACCCCGGTGTCCGGGCGGCGCTGGTCGCAGACCACCTGCAACACCTCGAGGATGCGCTCGACCGCACCCGGGCCGCGGTCGTGTCGCTGCGCCGCCTGCTGCGGCCCGACCCCGCGCCCATCGACGTCGAACTGCGTGCGGAGCCCGCACGGACGGTTGCGGCGGTGGAGGCCGTAGTCGGGCATCGCGACATCGAGACCTGGTACGCAGGCGCGATGGCCGAATTGGAGGCGGCCGTCGCGGGCGACGTGACCGGACCGCCGGGCGGCAGCTACGACAACGCCCTTTTCGAGCAGGAGCGCGGGCACGCGCTCGTCTACCTGCCGTCCGCTGCGCCACCTCGCACCGGACGCGTGCACCCGGTGAGTCTGCCGGCCGCGGAACTTGCGGTCACCACCCATGTCGGCGAGCACGACGGCATCGAGGTCACGTACGGCGAACTCGGGACCTGGGTGGTGGAGAACGCGATGTCGGTGGCCGGGCCGGTGCGGGAGGTCTACGTTGTCGGCCCCCGAGACACGAGCGATCCCGCTGCGTGGCGCACCGAGATCGGCTGGCCGGTCTTCCGTGTCACCTGAGGCGGTCAGTGCGGTGCGGAGCCCTGGAACGACGGGGCGCACACGTTGAGCCTCGCGCTCTCACGGGTTGGAGCAGCGAGGCTTGATCAAATAAAGCAGAGAGCACCCCCGAACTGCAACGATTGGCCCTTCTAGGGCCTTGTTGGCTGCACGGAATGAGGTACTCGTGGTGGAGAAGCGTATCGGGTCGTACCCGCGTGTCCGCATCGAGAGCGGCGGTCGGACGGTGGTCTCGCAGGCCGGGGGGCGTGCTGCTGGTCGAGACCGTACGCAAGGTCGGCTCGGCCACCGCGATCTCGGCGGCGCTGATGCCGTGGCGGCAGCCGAGGGCCGTCCACGATCCGGGCAGGGTCCTCCTGGACGTGGCCCTGACGGTCGCCTTGGGCGGTGACTGCCTCGCGGATGCCGGCATGCTGCGGGCGGAGCCGGCTGTGTCAGGGCCGGTGGCCTCCGACCCGACGGTCTCCCGCCTCATCGACACCCTCGCCGCCTCCGAGGAGGAGGCTCTGGCGGCGGTCCGTGCTGCCCGGGCCAAAGCGCGCGCCCGCGTCTGGAAGTTGGCCGGCGAGCGGGCGCCGGATGCGGACGGGGCGGTGACCGTGGACCTCGACGGGGGTGCTGGTGATCGCACACTCGGACAAGGAGGACGCCGCACCCACCTGGAAGCGAACCTGCGGCCACCACCCGCTGATGGGGTTCGTCGACCACGGGCCGGGCGGTACCGGTGAGCTGGTCGCGGCTCTGCTCAGACCGGGTAACGCGGGCTCGAACACGGCGGACGACCACGTCACCGCCACCCAACTGGCCCTGGCTCAGCCGCCGAAGGAGTACCGGCGCGGGCGCCGGACCCTGATCCGCACCGACTCCGCCGGCGGCACCCATACCTTCGTCGCCTGGCTCGCCCAGCGGGGACGGTGGCTGCCCTCCTCCGTCGGCATGACCGTCACCGAGCAGATCTACAACCATGTGCTGAAGGTTCCGGCATCCGCCTGGACGTCGGCGGTCGAGACCGGCGGCGGGATCCGCGACGGCGCCTGGGCTGCCGGACTCACCGGCGACGTCCTGACCGGCTGGCCGAAGGGGATGCGGCTGATCGTCCGCGAGGAACGACCGCACCCCGGTGCCCGGTTGCGGATCACCGATGCGGACGGCCTGCGGCTGACGTGCTTCGCCACCAACACCACCAATCTCCCGATCGCCGAGCTTGAACTGCCCCACCTGACCAAGACACCCGGACCACCGGCGCCCGCTCCAGGGCGCTCAGCAACCCTCCGCCGCGTGTAGGAACCGCACAATCCGCACCCGAATCACCTAATCTTGGTCCCCAGAAAAATAGCCTCTGACCTGCGGCTTTTCTAGAGCCATGGTCTCCAAGCGGTCCCCCGCTGCTGAGTCTTTTCGCTCATCGGTTTGAGCTGGCCAGATGCAGGGTGAGGGCGGCCTGGACGAGGGCGGTGATTCGCGTGGTGAAGCACCTTTTGCGCAGGATCCGCCAGTTCTTGAGGGTCGCCATGGCCTGCTCGACGAGTGCGCGAATCTTTGCGTGGGAGCGGTTGATTGTCTTCTGCCCTGGGGAGAGCGTGTCCCATCGTTCCCAGTACGGGATGCGGACTGTGCCGCCGGCGCCGCGGTAGCCCTTGTCTGCCCGGCACGGGATGCCTGCCTGGGCAAGGGCGTCGATGATGCCGTGTTCGCGGGCCGCTCGGATGTCGTGGACGGCTCCGGGCAGGGCCGGTGAGACCCACAGCAGCCGGCCGGACGGATCGGTGAGGACCTGCACGTTCATGCCGTGCTCCTTGTGTTTTCCGGAGTAGAAGGGCCGGTCCGCGGCGATGCGGTCGATCGGCAGGAGTGTGCCGTCCAGGAGCACGTGTCCCGCGTCAAGTTGTTGACATGATTTTGGTGCTGGGAAAGTTGGGGACGAGGGGGTCGGCGGCTCCGGTGTGGACGTCGTGGGGCCGGTTCCAGGTCAGGGCTTCGTGAGGGCGGACGGTGTTGTACTCGGTCCGATAGTCCTCGGCGTGGCGGACCAGGTCCAGAGCGTCGGGGATCTCCTCGGGGAACAGCTTCTCGTACTTCAGGGAACCGAAGCCGCGTTCGCGTGAGCCGTTCTGGCCCGGGGTTCGGACCCGGGTGCGGACGTGCCGCAGTTCTGGGTGGGCGGCGATGAACGCCTCGAACCGGAACGAGCGGAACGGGCCGCCGTTGTCGGTCACGATCGTGGCCAGCGGCTGCACCGTGCCATCCGGATCGCGGGGAGCCAGGTCGACCAGCGGGGCCCCCCGGCCAGCCGTTCGGCCTCGGCCAGGGCGAGCTCGATGGCGGCGATCGCATCGTGCTGGTTCGCGGTGGGCGAGATGTGCCAGCCCAACTCGTACTTCGACCAGTAGTCCCGGCAGCCGGCCAGCCGCAGGTGCCGCCACCGGTGGTCTCGAACTCGGAGAAGTCCAGCTGCCAGACCTGGTTCGGCCCCGTGGGCTCGGTCGCGGACGCAGCCTTGCGGCGGGCGGCGACCTGTCGGCGTTCGCGCTGGCAGTTCGCTTCCAACAGCAGGCGCTCGTCGCGAAGCAGCCGCATGGCCTGCGAGACCCGGTGGCCGTCCCAGCGGCACATCGCCCACACTTTGCGGTGGCCCCACGCGGGGTGCGCGAGCGCGTGGCGGCGGGCGGCTTCGCGCACCCGTTCGCGGGCCGGACGCGGCCACGGTCCCCGGGCCCGGGCGCCGTGGCGGGCGCGGGCCTGGTGACGGCGCCAGGTACGCTCGGGCACGCCGACCAGCCTGCACAACCTCTCGGTCGGCATGCCCGCCTCGACGCGGATCACACTCGAGGTCCTCGAAGGGCCCAGCCGGCCCTCCGCGGACTTCTTCCACACCCGCAGCTCGACTGCGGCCTCGCCCAGCGCCTGCGTCAAGTCAGCCACCTGCGCTTCGAGTTTCTGTTCACGGGTGCTGGGGCCAGACTTGCCCGCCAGCCCGGCCCGGCCGGACTCCAGGAACTGGCGCTTCCAGGTCCCGATCGACTGCTCGGACACCTTCGCCCGCCGCGCGGCCTCCGCGACGGTTATCTCACCGGCCAGGATCGACAGCACGATCCGGGCCTTCTCCTCCGACGGCAACGCCGGTGGCCTCACCATGAACGATCAGACTCCTTCACACAGCAGGACCCGCAAGAAACGAGCCCTGCCACATAGTCTGACGCGCGACAGGTTCATCGGGTCAGGAGGACGCGTTTGCGCAGGAGGTCGAGGCTGGCGCGTCCGAACATTTGCCGTTTGAGCATCTTGAGGCGGTTGATGTTGCCTTCGACTGCGCCGGAACTGTAGGGCAGGGTCATCCCGTTGCGGACGGCGTCGATGTCGCGGCGGAGGTTGTGGGCGAACGACGCGACCGGGGTGAGTTCGTCGGTTTCGGCGGTGTGGATCCACTCGTCGAGGCGGTGGCCTTCGCGGTGGGTCAGCATCACCGCGAAGGCCCGGACGTGCCCGGTGAGCCTGTCGAGATCCTTGTTGCGGGACCGTAGGACGGCGAGTTTGTCCGCGTCTGTGCCGTCGGGGTGGTCGGGGTGGGTGGTGATCCAGGCGGTGACCTCGCGGACCGACGGTGGCTTGGGACCTGGTGCCGGCATGTGTCCGCGACTGGTCCGGTAGCGTCGCAGGTGCCGTTGGACCGCCAGTTCGCCGCCGGGGTAGCCGAGCTGCCGGATCTCCCGGAAGAGCTGGGCTGCGTTGCGGATGCCCTCGTTCCAGCGCCGGTGTAGGGATCGACCAGGCATCATCAAGCCCCGCCCTGGGCTGAAGATTGTGGCCAGGTTCGAAGACCAGCACGCGGCAGCCCACGAGTTGTGGGCTCAGGGGCTGTCCAAGGCGGTGATCGGCCGCGAGCTCGGCCTGCACCAGGCGACGGTCCGCAAGCTCGTGAATGCCGCCACCGGTCCCTGCCGGTCGCAACGCCCAAGACCGCCGTCAACCGTGCTCCAGCACGACCGGCGAGGGCGAGCCCAATCCGCGCCAGCAGTCCGAGCAGCAACGGGGTGAAGCGGCTGTGCGGCCTGGTCAGGCCCTGGATCTGCTCGGCGAACATGACCGCCGGACAAGCCGGGTTCTGGCATCGGAACCGGCGAACCTGCAGCTCAACGATCACGCCGACACCGCCTACCGCAACGTCTCGAAGGCTACGGACATAGCGGCCGTGGACCCGACCAGACCACTGTCCGCACCGGCACCAGCCGCCCTCCACAGCCACCCGAGCCCTCAACACCACGGCAGAACCGCGTTCGACCTCGTCGATGGCAAGCGCGGACAGGTGCGGAAACAACTGCTGCAACAAATCACGAGAACACGCGGTGCATGATCGCGAACCACGACGGCCCGGCGCTTCGCCGTCCGCATCACAAGATCAGCGACAGAACCTTTTCGGCCGACGATCTTCTTGCCGGCGTCGGTGCCCTGGGTGTCGGTGGGCACGCTGGTGGCGGTCTTGACGCTCTGGGCGTCGATGACACAGGCGGTGGGTTCGGCGGTGCGTCCTGCCTGCTCGCGGACCATCCGGTGCAGGCGGAGGCCGAGTTTCTCGATGGTGCCGTCGGCGGTCCAGGAGCTGAAGTAGCCGAACACGGTGGTGTGGAGCGGGAAGGCGTTCGGCAGGTAGCGCCAGGGGACCCCGGTCCGATTGAGGAAGAGGATCGCGTTCATGACTTCTCGCAGGTCGGTGACCTTCCCGCCGAGGTTGAGCGAGGTCTTCTGCCGCTCGGCCCGCCAGGCCGTCAACGTAGGTTCCATCAACGCACAGCGGGCATCGGAAAGATCACTCAAATACGGCTCACGCTGCTCCGAAGAGGTCATGAGACCACTCATGCACGAGGCCCCAACCGGGCATATCGCTCGATCGGGCGAGGCGGCCCGGTCGGCATCTGGCCGCCCTGGCCGGCCACCCACCGATATCGGAGCGCCCGCCGTTCGAGCTGCGCGAACTCGCCGTCGCCCCCCACCTCAGCGGGCGCGGCGTCGGCGCGGCCCTGCACGACGCCCTCACCGCCGCGACCCCGCCCGGACCCCGGTGGCTGATCACCCACCCCTATGGCGCACCGGCTCTGGCCCTGTACCGCTCCCGCGGCTGGCAGACCACCCGCAACCTGCCCGCCCCCGGCCGGACCGGAGCCGTCCGCCTGCTGATGCACTGCCCCCACTGACCACACCACCGGTACCGCCCGGCTCCGCCGTCCCGCGCCCCGACCCGGAAGCAGCGATGACCTCCACCCACGGACGCCAGGAAGCGCCGCGCGGCACCCGTCACCCGGACTATGGCCGGCTGATCCGCGACGAGGCCCCCGACACCGTCGTCTGCCACCTGTGCGGACGCGCCTTCCGCGCGCTCGGCGCCCACGTACGCGTGCACTGGATGAGCGCCGCCCAGTAAACCCAGGAGTTCGGCTTGCTGCGCACCGCGCCGCTCAGCGCCCGGTCCCTGTCGCAGGAGCAGTCCCTGGCCCACATCGCGATCTACGCCGCTTCGCCCCTAACCCGGGCCCACTTCGCTGCAGGCCAGGCGATGGCCCGCTCCGGCGAACTCGTCCGCAGAAGATGGGACGGCGAACAGGACAAAGCCGACGCGGAGCAGTTGCGCCGCGTCCGGCAGGACGCTCTCACCGCGGGCCGGCGTACACGGGCCCGGGCCGCCGAGGACCGGCTGGCCGCCACCCTGCGAACAGGCGGCTTCACCGACCTCGGGCACGCGCTGCGCACCGTCTGCACCGAGCAGCAGAACAGCATTGAGGACACCGCCCGCATCCTGGGCGTGGGCCGGAACCGCCTGCGGCAACTGCTGGCCGAGCACGGCATCCGCATCCGGCCCACCGGCCAGAACACCACCGCCGGCCGCTACGCCCGCATCCAGCTCAACGACCGGAAAGCCGCCGAACGCGTCGGCGCCCACGACATCGGCGCCTGGCTGTGCGACCAGGCCGCAAGCGGTGCTGCCCTCCGGGAGCTGGCAGCGGCCACCGGCCGCAGCATCCCCTGGGTGGCGAGCCGGATCAGACCCCCCTGACCGCCAGCGCCACCCCGCTCCACGCGATTGTGCCTGCCGAACCGCTGGTCAGCGCCCGCCCTCGAGGCGTGTGAGTTCCGCGAGGGTGTCAGCCACCTGGGCGCCGGGCACACCGCCTCCATGCGCGAGCTGCGCAGAGCCGCCACCGCGGCCGTTCAGGAGCTGCTTGACTAGGCCGTGTTTTAGAACCGGGGTCCGTGTCTCGCCTCGTGCCGTGATGATCCCGGTGTGGGGCGAGGGGATCTTTCAGATGACCAGTGGGCGGTGCTGGAGCCGTTGTTGCCGGTCGCGGTGCTGGGCAGGCCGTCGGTGGGCCGGCGGCGGTTGATCGACGGGATCCGATGGCGGGTGCGGACCGGGGCACCGTGGCGGGATCTGCCACCCGAGTACGGTCCGTGGCAGACGGGCTATGGGCTTTTCCGTCGCTGGCAGCGCGATGGTGTCTGGGCTGCGGTGTTGACCGGGTTGCAGGTCCGGGCGGATGCGGCCGGGCTGATCACCTGGGAGGTGAACGTCGACTCCACGATCTGCCGCGCCCATCAGCACGCGGCCGGTGCCCGGCGCGACGGTAGGACCCAGAAGGAACCGCCGGGCGGTCATCGGGCCGAACCTGACGATCACGGCCTGGGCCGCTCACGCGGAGGCTGGACCACGAAGATTCACCTGGCCTGCGAGCAAGGGCAGAAGCCGTTATCGCTGCTGGTCACAGCCGGGCAGTGGGGAGACAGCCCGCAGTTCACAGCCGTGTTGGAAGCCGTCCGGGTCCCTCGCCTCGGCCTGGGCCGGCCACGGGTTCGTCCGTTGCGGGTCCGTGGCGACAAGGCGTATTCATCGCGCGCGAACCGTGCGTATCTGCGTCGGCGAGGAATCCGATGCACGATTCCGGAACCTGCTGATCAGGCAGGTCACCGCAAGCGCCGGGGCGCGGTCGGCGAGCGGCCTCCGGCCTTCGACCGTGAGGACTACAAGGCCCGGCACGCAGTCGAGTGCGGCATCAACCGGCTGAAACGGAACCGGGCGGTGGCCACCCGGTTCGACAAGCTTGCGGTCCGGTTCGAAGCAACCGTCCTCATCGCTGCGATCAACGAATGGCTGTGACCTGCCGGGAGTGTCACCCGCGCATGTCATTCTGGCCGCGATCAGGTCAGTGGGTTGAGGGGAGACAGGGCTGATGGGGGCTGTGTACTACCGGGCCGAGAGCGAGAGCGGCGACCACATCGAGGACCCGTCCGAGGACGCGCTGTTCATGCTGATCGACGACCTCAACAACTCGGACAATACGTTCGTCGTCATCCAGCCCGACGAGGACGACCCGGCCTGGTTCACGTCGGTCGCGGTCCTGGACGAAGGCGGCTACGAGGTCGTCCGACGCGACACCCCCGCCGCGAACACGACGTCGCCACCAAGACCAGCATCGACCAGATCGCTCGCGACCTGACCATCTGGATGGCCGCCCGCGACTTCCCCGCACGACCCACCAAGCACAGCAGAAACTTCTAAAACACGCCCTAGACCACAGGCGCTCAACCCGCGTTGCGCCTCCTGGTTCACCGCGATGACAACGACCCCGGTGGGCAGTGCGATGCCGACAGCGCCCGGGGCGGCGGCGGGCAGGTGGCCGGCCACCGCGGTGGCCAGTGCTCGCGCTTCGTCCGGACCCCCTTCGGCGGGAGAGGTGACGATCAGCGTGCCGCCGGCGTCGACCGCGAGGCAGGTCAGCGCCACGGCACGGGCCGTGGCAGCCTGGAGCAATTGTCAATTCCTGTGGATCACCGCGGGAGCCTCAAGTGGCCCGTAGCCACTGATCGAGGATGGCGAAGTCTTCGTCGGTGAGGCCGCAGGAGGATGCGATGCGGTGGAGGAGGGCCGGCGTGGGGTGGTGGGTGGACACCCAGTCCTGATCGGCCTCGGTGATCTCGTCGTCGACCCAGACGAACGGGCGCCCGTCCGCCCATGCCGCCAGGGTTCGGGTCTTCCAGTGGAGCCCGAACCACTGGTCCTCGCGTGCATGCGCGTCGCAGGTTTCCGGCCAGTGCACGACCGGCAAGGGTGGCAGGCCAAGCCGCGGCGCGATGTCGATGTTCGCCGCTTCTTCCCAGGTGGTGGCCCAGACCAGCTCGCACGGCAGTGCCACGAGGAGAGGCCCGAGGTGCGGGTCGAGCCGGGTCAGGTGCGCGTCTGCCGCGGTGCCCGACGGTTCGCGCTGCGGGCCGTCGCCAAACGGCAGGAGAGGCCTGTCGACGTCCAGGAACAGCAGCGGGCGTTGCTTGCGCTCACTCATGCTGCAGCCTCCCGATCGCGCTCGACCACGGCGCCGCGTTCGAACCGGGCGCCGTTGCGGACGAGAGCGACGAGGTGGGGTGCGGTGATCGCGCGCCAGCGGGCCTGGGCGGACTCGGCGAGCTTGAACACCATCGCCAGGGCCGCGGCCGGGCTGCCGACGCCGCGGGTGACCTTGGTCCGCAGCTTTACCGTGCTGAAGGTCGACTCGATCGGACTCGTCGTGCGCAGGTGGACCCAGTGCTCGGCCGGGAAGTCGTAGAACGAGAAGTCCTTCACCGCCTTCTCGGCGTGATCGCGGTCCTCGGCGTTGTAAATCTCCTGCAGGGCCTTCTTCGCGCCGGGCTGGGCCGATTTCGGCAGAGCGTTGACCACGTTCCGGATTTTGTGAACCCAGCACCTTTGATGTCTGGCCTGCGGAAACACCTCGGCCAGGGCCCGCAACAGTCACATGGCTCCGTCGCCGACGACGAGCTGGGGATCGCGCATGCCACGCCGGCGGCAGTCACGCAGGAGGTCGGCCCAGGGCTCGGTCGACTCGCGCAGGCCCTCGGCGAGCGCGATCAGCTCCTTGCTGCCGTCGGTGCGCACGCCCATGAGGACCAGGACGCAGGAGCGGGCCTGGCCGAGACGGATCTTGGGGTGGGCGCCGTCGGCCCACACGTACACGTAGTCGGATCCGGACAGGTCCCGGTCCTGGAAGGCGGCGTGGTCGTCGCTCCACTGCTTGGTCAGCCGGGTCACCGTGGCCGGTGAGAGCCCAGCGGCCGAGCCGAGGAACTGCTCCGTCGCGGGCACGAAGTCGCCAGAGGACAGACCGTGCAGGTAGAGCAGGGGCAGGACCTCGCTGATCTTCGGGGACTTCCGGCACCAGGGGGCGAGGATCTTGGACGAGAACCGCTTGCGCTCGCCCGTCTCGCCGTCGACCCGCTTGTCGTTCACCCGCGGCGCCTTCACCGCAATCGGCCCGGCGGCGGTGGTCACCGTCCGCTCGCAGTGGTGGCCGTTGCGGACCGCCAGACGACGACCGGCCTCGTCCCGTTCGCCCGCCAACTCAGCTATGTACTGGTTGACCTCGGCTTCCAGAGCCGCGGCGAGCATCCGACGGGCACCCTCACGGACGATGTCGCCCATCAAGGAGCCTGTCTGGGTGGTGCCGTCCTCGTTGACTACGCTCAGCACGGGCGGGCCTTCCCGACCCGCGCTGCAACGCGGGCCTACTCGATGACCAGAAATCGATCACTCGGGAAGGTACGCCCTCCGTGTTCCGCGAGGCACCCCTCCCGAGCCCGATCCACAGGTCTTGAGCATTGCTCATGGACCAGCGCAGGATTTTGGTCAGGGACACGGCCAGGGCCGCCGGACTGTCGATGTCCACCATCCACAGGCTCCGCCGCGGACACAATCCGAGCTTGCTGCGGGCCCGCCTGATCGCCGGGATCTTGGACATGTCCGAAGCGGACGTCAGAGTCATCGCCGGGCTCGACGACCGGAGTGCTCAGTAGCTGACAGGTGGCGGCGCACGATGCGGAGTTGGCGCTGCGTCGAGCGGCACTCGCCCTGGTGACGATTCCGCGTAGGCGCTCGTCGGCGACGTGCTTGTTCCGCCAGATGATGTACCGGCGGATCATGCTCCCGTGCTCCTTGTGGCTGGCATGGTCAGTGCCGTCGAGAGCGAAGTAGCGCAGGGCGGTGAACTGGGCCTCGATCCGGTTCAGCCAGGAGCTGTTGGTCGGGGTGTAAGCGATCTCGACATTGTGCGCCTCCGCCCATGTCCCGAACCGCTGGCACCGCTTCGTCGTCAGGTAGGTGCGCTCGCCCCCTCGGAAGCGGCGTGAGGAGGCCAGCTGTGGTGTGCGGCAGCTTCCACGCCAGGCAGACGCGGGCAAACCGCCCGAGCCGCGGCATCGACGCGTCAGGGCCTCAGCCGGCCCTGGTCCCTGCGCGGCTCTTGCGGACCGTGGATCCCGACCACGGGGAACGGAAGGCCGAGTGGGCCTTCGCACCGCAGATAGACTTCGGTGCCCCTCAGCGGGCTGCCAGCACCGAGAGGAAACCCGACCATGGCCAAGAGCCGCGCGGACGCCCGCATACGTCACCCCCGCCACCAGCGGCGCGGTGAGGCCCGGATGCCCGCCGTCGCAGCGACGCTCACCGCGATCGCGCTCTACGTGGCCCTGCCGCACACACTCCTCGTCGCCCCCCGGTATGTCCTGCCCGCGCTGGAACTCCTGCTGCTCGTCCCCTTGATCGCGATCAACCCCAAACGGCTGACCCGGCAGACCCGTGCCTTCCGCTTCCTGTCGCTCGCCCTAGTCCTGACCATCGCGGTCAGCAACCTCACCGCGCTGGGGCTCCTCCTCGACCAACTCGTCCACGCCCAGGTAAAAGACGGCCGGTCCCTCCTGCTGGCGGCCTTGCAGGTATGGCTGACCAACATCATCGTCTTCGGCCTGGCCTACTGGGAACTCGACCGTGGCGGCCCTGTCGCCCGTACTCAGGCACCGCGGGAGGACCTGCCGCTGGCGGACTTCCGGTTCTCCCAGGACGAGAACGGCGACACCGTCCAAGAGGTATCGGACGGGGCGAGCACCACCAGCGACTGGGTGCCGACCCTGCCGGACTACCTCTACATCTCGGTGACGAACTCGACGGCCTTCAGCCCTACCGACACCATGCCGCTGTCGAGCCGGGCGAAACTCCTCATGAGCGTGGAGAGCGTCGCCGCGCTGCTGACCTCACTTCTGGTGGTCGCCCGCGCGGTGAGCATCCTGCGCTGAGGCCCAGCCCTGAATTCCGGGAACCGCTCTTCGGCGGCATCGGCGGTCGGGGCTGTGTAGATCGGCTTGAGTACCTTCGAGATCTTGTCCCAGTCCTGGCGGGCCGCGTAGCGGAACGACGCCCGCATGAGGTGCAGCCGTAAAGAATCAAGCTATCGGCGTGTCGCCGGCCTGTCCTTGATCGTCCGGCAGGTTCGCGATGCGGGCGAGTATTTCGGCGGCCGAGCTGAAGCGTCGTGGGGCGGGTTGGAGAGCGATGCCCGCCTCCTCAAGGACCGGCTGCGCGTCGCGAGGGCATTGCGTACGGTGTTCAGGCTCACGCCGAGCACCTCGGCCAGGACCGGTTTGGACGCGATCTGCCGCGCGTCGAGGACTGCCACGAGCAGGCGCTCGGCGTCAGTGATCTCCTGGTCACCATCGGCCATAGCCCCCTCCGGGCCGACAGTCTCGGCC
Source organism: Streptomyces sp. IBSBF 2435 (assembly GCF_036815005.1). Classification (NCBI taxonomy): domain Bacteria; kingdom Bacillati; phylum Actinomycetota; class Actinomycetes; order Kitasatosporales; family Streptomycetaceae; genus Streptomyces; species Streptomyces sp. IBSBF 2435. The sequence goes on from NZ_JAJSYW010000007.1 coordinate 33,471, forward strand.
ACATCCCCCGGCCATACATGGCAGAGCACAGGAACGCGTACCGGCGAGCCGCACAGCTCGGATACCGCAGCTGGCTCCACACACCGCACCGCCAGCCCCTGTCCGGGGATACGTTGCCCCACCCCGTACTCGGTGCATCCTAGGGTTCCGTTGCCATAGCGCGCGTAGACGAGGGACCCAGCTCTCTGCCGCAGGGCGGCGGACACGGGCGTGCCGCCCTGGCTTGGGGACCAAGGACCGGTGCCGGGCAGTTCCGGACCCTCACCGCGGTGAGGGAGAACCGGACAACGATAACCGTGTCGGGGGAGCTCGACCTTGCGACCAGTCCGCAGCTGCAAAAAGCGGCAGATGAAGCCCTGGCCGACTGTCCCCGCGGCGTAGAGATCGACCTGGGCTCGGTGACGTTCTGCGACTGCTCTGGGCTGAACGTCCTGCTCGGAGCTCGGGCACGCGCTCACCTGGAAGCGATCCCCTTCACGGTGGTGGAAGCACGCGCCCCGGTGGCCCGGCTCTTCCAGCTCGCGGAAGCCGGGCCGTTCCTCGGCAACGGGTAGAAACAGCCGCCGCGGCACATCTGACGGATTCGGCTTCGCCGGCCCTGGCGCATATGCGGCCCAGGGTGTATCGGCGCTCGGGAGCAGGGGCCGTCCATGTCCCTGTCCCCCGCAAAGTGTTCCGCGTACGCGCCCGGGAAGGCGGCCAACGCAGGCATGCCAACGGCGGCCTGTGACGCGCACGTTCTCTCGCTCGGAGGGAACGGCTGCCGTACTCGAAAGGAAGGCGCCTCGCCCATGGATGCGATCGTGCTGCTGAAGGACGACCACAAGGTCGTCGAGAAGCTGTTCAAGGAGTTCGAGCAGGCCGGCGAGAAGGCCTACAAGACCAAGCGGAAGATCGCTGACAAGGTCATTGAGGAACTGACCGTGCACGCGTGGATCGAGGAGCGGGTCTTCTACCCCGCCGCCCGGGAAGCCGTCCCCCAGACGAAAGACCACGTGCTGGAAAGCGTGGAGGAGCACCACGTGGTGCTGTGGATGCTGTCCGAGCTGGCCGGCATGGATCCGGCCGACGAGCGCTTCGACGCCAAGATGACGGTACTGATCGAGAACGTGCGCCATCACGTCGAGGAGGAGGAACAGGAGTGGTTCCCGCAGGTCCGGGCTGCCTTGGGGCGCAACCGCCTGACCGACCTGGGAGAGCAGCTCGCCGCCGCTAAGCCGACCGCGCCCCGCGATCCCCTGAAGGTGCCCAGCGCCGATCAGTGAGGCCCCCACAGCGACGGCGGGTCCCGCACGCCGCTCGTTGAGGGCCGCACGGGGGACATCACGCATCGGGCTCGCTCACCCGGCGCCCGAAGGGGAACGGCACTGGAGTGCTCCACGCGGCTCACAAGGGAGCGGCGCCCCGTCCCACCGGACCGATCGCTCCAAGGAAGGCGCCATCGTGAAGGCACTGACCTGGCACGGCAAGCGCGACGTACGCGTCGACACCGTCCCGGACCCGGTGCTCCAGGACCGCACGGACATCGTCGTCAAAGTGACGACAACCGGCCTGTGCGGCTCCGACCTGCACCTGTACGAGGTCTTCGGCCCCTTCCTCGACGCCGGTGACATCCTGGGCCACGAACCGATGGGCATCGTGGAGGACGTCGGACTCGACGTCACGGCGCTACGGGCGGGCGACCGGGTGGTCGTCCCGTTCAACGTCTCCTGCGGCACCTGCTTCATGTGCGAGCGGGGCCTGCACTCCCAGTGCGAGACGATACAGGTCCATGGGCACGGCAGCGGCTGCCGTGCCTCCGGAGGGCACGGTGGCCGTGCTCGGCCTCGGCCCGATCGGGGACATGGCCGCCCGCATCGCCGCCCACCGCGGCGCCGGCAAGGTCATCGGCATCGACATCGTCCCGGAGCGCCTGCGCCGCGCTCAGGCGCGCGGGGTGCACACATTCGACCTCACCGAGTACGGCGACAAGATCACCGATGCCGTACGCGAGACCACCGGCGGCCGCGGCCCCGGCTCGGTCATCGACGCCGTCGGCATGGAAGCCCACGGCGCACCCCTCGCCGAAGGCATGCAGCAGATGACCACCCTGCTGCCGGACGCGCTGGCCTCGCGAATGATGCAGCGGGCCGGCGTCGACCGCCTGACCGCCCTTCACCTCGCCATCGAACTGGTCCGGCGGGGCGGCACCATCTCCCTGTCGGGCGTCTACGGCGGCATCGCCGATCCCCTCCCCCTGCTGACCATGTTCGACAAGCAGATCCAGCTGCACATGGGCCAGGCCAACGTCTGGCGATGGGTGGACGACCTCCTCCCCCTCCTGACCGACGCCGACCCCCTGGGCGTCGACGACTTCGCCACCCACCGGCTGCCGCTGAACGAGGCCCCTCAGGCGTACGAGATGTTCCAGAAGAAGCAGGACGGAGCGGTCAAGGTGTTCTTCACGCCCTGACCGCACGCTGCGATGCGCCGCCGTGCCGCGAGAGAGTCGGCGGACAGCGAAGGTGGCCTGGCCCTCGCCGCGCTCAACACAGTGGCCGTCTCCTGCTGTGCCGGATCGCCGGCGCGGCGGCTGACCGGCCGGCACATTAGCGGGGGCGGTCCCTGGCCGTCGCTGGTCTCACCACCGTCTCCGTCAGCGGCGCCTTGGGCGGCCATCTCGTTTCCGCCTGGCGGACGGGTGGAACGTGACCTGCCCGGCAAACGGCCGCCCAGCCCGTCTTCGACACCCGGGTCACCGATAGGCGGGTCCAGGTGCGCCTACGGAACGGAGCAGAGCCACAGGGCCGAAGGCATCCATCCCGCTGTCCCGCCCGGCCGCTGATCAGCAGTGCCGCGCCACGCCATGTTCGCGAAAGGAAAAGCGCACCATCATGGACCACTCGAAGGCTCCCGTCCTGGACGCCGTGTCGGCCTACCAGGAACAGCACCAACTGCCCTTCACCCCGCCGGGGCACAAGCAGGGGCGCGGCGCCGATCCGCGGGTGCGCGCCGTGCTCGGTGACGCCCTCTTCCATGCCGACATGCTCGCAGTGGCCGGCATGGACGATCGCACCTCCTCTCACGGCGTCCTGGAACAGGCCGACCTGTGCCGACATCGCTGCCATCGCCGGTACCTGCCATAATCGGGGTCTGCCGCTGATCGTGAACGAGGCATGGGGCGCCCACCTCCCCTTCCACCCCGACCTGCCCGCATGGGCCATGGACGTTGGCGCCGACGTCTGCGTGACCTCGGTCCACAAGATGGGCTCCGGCCTGGAACAGGGCTCGGGCTTCCACCTCCAGGGCGACCTGATCACCAAAGCGACCCTCGCCTCACGCGCCGACGTTCTGGGCACCACCAGCCCGTCCGTCCTGATCTATGCCGGCCTCGACGGCTGGCGCCGCCAGATGGTCGAGCACGGGCACGACCTCTACGAGCAGACTCCTGCCCTCGCCCGCGACCTCAGGACGGCCGCCAAGGGTATCGACGGCCTGCACGTCAACGACTGCGACGACTTCTGCGCCACCGGGCGAGCCTTCGACATGGACCCCCTCCAGGTGTTCATCGACCTGAACGAGATCAGGGTCAACGGCTACGACGCAGCAGACTGGATACGCGAGCACCACCACATCAACTTCCACCTGTCCGACCACCGCCGGATCAGCGCCCAGCTCACCCACGCCGACGACGAGACCACCACCGCACGCCTCCTGACCGGCCTGCGTGACCTCGTCACCCACGCCGGTCAACTTCGGCCCGCGCCGCCCGTCGACATCCCCGAACCGCGCCACCTACGCCTGGACCAGGCGGATCTCCCCCGCGACGCCTTCTTCGGCAAGGTGGAGCAGGTGCCCGCCGACAAGGCAGTCGGCCGGATCTGCGCCGAGATGCTCACCCCGTACCCGCCGGGGATCCCCGCGGCCCTCCCCGGCGAGCGACTGAACCAGGCCGTGGTGGACTACCTGCGTAGCGGGGTGCAAAGCGGCATGGTCGTCCCCGACGCCGCAGACGCCGGCCTCGACACCCTTCGCGTATCGGTCGAGGACGCCCTCGTCTGGGTCGCGGACCTGCGCCGACAGCAAGCCCTGACCGGCCGCGGGCTGCTCGGCGGCATCCTCCTGGGCGCCGGCTTCTTCCAGCTGTACGACGGGACGGTGCAGCACAAGATCCTCCGGCTCCACCAGATTTGCTACCAGGTCGACCTGGTCGCCTACGACTGGACCTGGAACGTCCTGGCGGTGGTGTTCCTCGTCATCGGCGCACTGCTCGTCCGTGTCGCCGCGCGGCGCCTGCACGTCTCCGGGGCAGATGAGTCCGCAGCCGGGCGGGCGCCGGGCCGATGACATCCATGCCCGTGCCCATGTCCGGCGCCATGGCGCCGGACGCCTTCGCCTGGTCGACGGCCGTCCTGTCCTTGGGCGTCGCGGTCGTCTACCTGATGGCCGCGCGGCGGCTGCGCCGACGCGGAGACCGGTGGCCCCCGGTCCGCGACGCGGGATTCACCGCCGGCGCCGCCTTGGTCGCGGCGGCGCTTCTGCCCCTGCCGGGCGGCGGCTTCACCGCCCACATGGGCGAGCACCTGCTGGTCGCCATGGTGGCCCCGGTCCTGCTCGTCACGGCCCGCCCCGTGACTCTCGCCCTGCGCGCCCTGCCCGCGGGGACCCTTCGGCGGCGCCTCCTGTCCGTGTCCCGCTCCCGTGCGGTCGGCTGGCTGCTCTGCCCGCCGGTCGCCGCGGTGGTCGACATCGGCGGCCTGTGGCTGCTGTACCGCACGCCCCTCTTCGCTGAAAGCCGGCACCGGCCCTGGCTGCACGCCCTCATCCACGTCCACCTGCTCGCCGCAGGAGTGCTGTTCACCCTCGCCCTGTGCCAACTCGACCCCGTCCGCAGTTGGTACGGCCTCCCGCTGCGCGCCGCCGTCCTGGTGGGCGCCGGTACCGCCCACTCGGTACTGGCCAAGCTCCTCTACGGCACCGCACCGCCGGGAACAGCCTTCTCCAACCATGACCTGGCACGTGCCGCGGAACTCATGTACTACGGGGGCGACCTGGTGGAGATCGCACTCGCCGCCGCCCTGGCCCACCAGTGGTACGCCGCCGGCGGCCGCCGCCTCAGGCACCGGAATCGCCGCGAGGCGCTCGCCGGCACCGCACGCTAGAAGGCGTAGCGGACGCGGAGCCAGGGGGCGTGTGCGGTGATCAGTTCGTAGAGCCGGGCCACAGCGGCGCGCTTGACCGGGGCGCGGTAACGCAGGTTGGTGGCGCCGTTCTGCGAGCGTTTGGTCTCCTGATCGGACGGCTGCCACAGGACATCCTCGGCTCGCCGGTACCATCCCAAGGTGACCTCGTGCAAGTCCTCGTTGTGCGTCAGCATGATCACCTCGGCCGCCGCCTGGGCCTTGACGGCCCTGGGCAGCACATCGTCTATCTGCCGGAGCAAGTCCGCCCAGGCGGACTCCCAGCCGGGGCGCAGAACGGCAGGAGAGAGGTTGAAGTGCACCTCGTAGCCCGCTTCGAGCAGGGCGCCGGCCGCCGCGATCCTGTCGGCCATCGCACTGGTGCGGATGTCCAGCAGGCGGGAGTCCTCCGGCGGCATCACCGACAGCCGCACCCGGGTCCGGCCCCGCGGGTCGTACGCGAGCAGGGCCGGGTCGCGAAGGACGCCTTGGCGGCGGGCCAGTGGCGGAAGGCGGCGATGAGGTCGAAGGTGTTGTCGCTGATGAGCGCGTCGGCGGAGCAGTCGCCGTTCTCGCCGATGTCGTAGACCCACGCGTGCGGGTCGCACTGGTTCGGCTCCTGCTTGCGGCCCTGGCGGGCGATGTGGCGGCCGAGGTGGGCGATGACGTCGCCGGGGCTGGTGAAGACGGTGATCGGGTTCGCATATCCCATGCGCCTTGGTACGTAGCAGTAGGCGCAGGCCATCGTGCAGCCGTTGGACAGGCCGGGGGCGATGCAGTCGGCGGAGCGGCCATTGGGGCGGACCGTGAACGATTTGCGCATGCCCAGGACCAGGACCTCGGTCTTGACCCTGACCCAGCGGCCGATGTTGCCCTCGTTGCCGTGCAGGGCGGGATCCGCTAGTGCGAGGCGACCTCGATGACCCGTGACTGCGGGAAGCGGGTCAGGATCTCCGCGCCCCGTGCCGAGGCCTCGGCTTGCGGCTCCGCGTAGATCTCGCGGATGTCCAGCAGGCTGCGGGTGGGCGGGACGGCCGCAGGCGGTGGGCGGCGGCGCGGGGGCGAGGTCGTCAGGGCCGAAGGGCGCGTCCGGCTGCGGCGGTTCATCGGGGCGGGGCGTCATAGGGGCTCTGGGGAGCGATCGAGCGGTCCCCGACCCGTGCGGAGGGCGAAACAGCCCGCGCGCGGACCGATCCGCTCCCGGCCGATGCGTGCCCCCGGCAGGCTCGCGGCGCCTGGCAGCCCGCCACCGCGCCCGTCGACCCACCGTTCGGATTCGGCGTGCGACACCAGGAAGCCCTTCGGAGGCGGCACGTCGACCCGCTCCAGGAAGGCGACCGGGCCCAGCGCGGCCCGAGATGTCGGGCGGGAGACCAGCAGTCGATCCTTGCCGCGACCCAGCGCCTCGCCCACCCCCTCCGTATAGGTCTCGGCACGCACGTACCGCACCCGATCACCCAGCGCGGCCGAGCGGTGCCGCATCGCGGACAGCACCAGATGCGCCTTCGCCGGGTGAGAGCGCCACCGGCACAGAACCGGACGCGCCTCGATCATCACCACCGGCGCGTCCCGGTCGGGGCCCGCGTGCTGTGGGTCGAGGAGGTGCCGTCCGAACTGATCGCCTAACAGCCAGTGCGTACGGGGTGCCATGGGACGTCCTGTCGTGAGGGCCTGCCCGGGGTCGCGTCCGCGTATCGGCCCACCGGCGCCGGGACCAGGCTACGGTCGGCGGCCCACCGGCACGGCGCGGCACGCCGGGACCGGGCTACGGCACATGCCGCTGCCCTTTCGGCCCGTCCGGGCCGTCTCATGGGGCATCCTAGGGTTCTCCTGCCTGTCTTCCGATGAGCAGGAGCGGCGGATTGAACATCGCTCGGGGGTCCCGCTGCATGGCGCGATCCGATGATGAGTCGAGGGGGGTGGCACGATGCGTCTTGCCAATGCGGGCAGGGCTCTGGTCATGGCCGCGTGGATCGATGCTCTGAACGTCTGGCAGAGCGGCTATCACGCGCGAGGCCTGGTGATCGCGGGAGCTGGCACATTCGTCTTCGGCCTGCTGATGTTCGAAGGTTGCGAGTGGTGGGAGCGGCGGGGGCAGGCCGACATGTCGAGCCCTCCCCCGCCCCTCCCGCCGGGTGCCCTGGGTTCAGCGCGGTCCAGCAGCCTCGACGGTGGTGGGGGGAACGCGGGCGACTAGCTCGACCGCCTCGATACCGGGCGCCCGGAGAATGCCGTCAAGGGCCTGTACCCGCTTCTGCTCGGTAACTCGGGCACGAGTGTGGTCTCGCACCGGGCAGGCGGTTACGGGTATCGGCTCGAAGCGATTCCTTCCGGCGGCACAGCTGCCCACTCCCCCCGATCGGGCTAAATCCCCGCCCCGCCGTCGCGCGGCCTGCCAGGACTGTGTCAGGCTCGACCGACAACAGTTCGAACTGGGGAGCGCCCGCGGACCGTTTTGCTGATGCCGCTCCGCAGGGCGGGCCAGCGCCGTCGGTTTCCTGTGTGCTGGGGTCCCCCAGTGTGGTCACCGTGTGCGGGGGAGCAGACCTGGACACCGCCGGCCTGCTCCGAGAGGCCACCGACCGGGCACTGGCTCACCATCCCCGATGTGGTCCTCGACCTGGCCGGGGTGACGTTCGCCGACTCCACCTTCCTCACAGTGCTGCTGCAGGCCCGGCAGGAAGCGCTGGGACAGGGCGGGACCATCGTCATGGCGGCCCCCAGCAGCAGCGTCCGTCGCCTTTTGGGCGTGGTCGGTGCCATCGACCTGTTCCCGGTGACCGACGCGGATCAGCCCGAGCGGCCCTGAGGTCGACCGAGGCTCGGCGGCATCCGCGGTAACGCGGACACGTATCCCGAGGCCGACCACACCGCCGCCGCGATGCCGACCACCGCGAGGATCGAACCCAGGCCGGCGTGGCCCTGGAGGTCACTCACCTCATCGGTGATGATGTCGCGGGCCGGGCCCGGGGCGAGTTTCCTCACGCCCTCCGATACCCGATTCGTCGGTCGGAGAAGGTGACGCTCCCGCTCGCAGGAGTACTCGCACATCGGCAGTCGCAGCCCGGGTAGGCGCCCCTCTCCGAGAGTGCTACGTCCACCACTCAGGACGCATATCCCTGATGACCGCAGCCGCGTATTCTTCGGTCTGTACCAGCCCGGGGACCAAGGCCAGTTCGTAGGCACGCAGAGCAGAGGCGCCTGCTTCGAATTCAAGGTAGCCGCCGTACTGGGTCGGCGCTAGGTCGTGTCTGATAATTGATCTTGTGACAGGTCGAGGTGAGTTGACGGATGCGGCGTGGGTGCGGATAGAGCCGCTGCTGCCGGGTGCGGACGGGTGTGGGCGCCCGTGGCGGGATCATCGGCAGGTGGTCAACGGGGTGTTGTGGCGGTTGCGGACGGGTGCGCCGTGGCGTGATCTGCCCGAGCGGTACGGGCCGTGGCAGACGGTCTACGAGCGGTTCGCCCGTTGGGAGTCGGACGGGACGTGGGCGAAGCTGCTGGAGCACGTCCAGGTGCGGGACGACGCGGTGGGCGCGGTGCAGTGGACCGTTTCGGTGGACTCCACGGTCAACCGCGCCCATCATCACGCTGCCGGCGCCCGTAAAAGGGGAGGCCGGCACGGACAAACTGGAAGATCCGCAACGCTCGGCGGCACGGCAGGCCCTCGGCCGGTCCCGGGGCGGGCTGACCACCAAGGTCCATCTCGCGGTCGATGGCCGGGGCCTGCCGCTGTCGCTCGTGCTCACTGCCGGCAACGTCAACGACTCGACCGTGTTCGAAGCAGTGCTGGATGCCGTCCGGATTCCGCGCGCCGGGCGGGGACGCCCCCGCACCCGCCCGGACCGGGTCCTGGCCGACAAGGCGTACTCCTCCAGGGCGATCCGGGCCTGGTGCAGGCGCCACGACATCGCCGTCACGATCCCTGAACGCTCTGACCAGGTCGCCAACCGGCTCCGTCGCGCCTCCCGAGGCGGCCGGCCTCCCGTCTTCGACGCGGACGCGTACAAGCACCGCAACGTCGTCGAGAGGTGCTTCAACCGGCTCAAGCAGTTTCGCGCGGTGGCGACCCGCTTCGACAAGCTCGCGGACCGCTACCAGGCCGGACTCCGCCTCGCCTCGCTGATCCTCTGGCTCCGCGAGCCCGCGTCGGCACGCGCTTAGCGCGCGGGTGGCGGCACGGTGAGCACACCCGATGGGATCCCCAACCGACCCAATCGGGACAGGAGCGCTGCTTCCTGTTCCTGGGTGACCTCAATCCACAGGGCCGTTCCCGAGTCGCTGGCGCTGAAGACCAGACGGCCGTCCCGCCAGCCTTCGGCGTGGATTGTGTAGGGAGCCAAGTCCGACAGCACCTCGAAGTGCCCGTCGTCTCGGACATCAAGGTCGATCCCCATCCCAGGATCGGAGCGCCTGGACCGGGTACCGCTCACGACCTCCTGCCGAGCCAGCGATAGCGCGCGCTCATACGAATGCAGGACTTCGACCGGCCAGAGGTCACCGCTGTAGGCGTCGATGTGGGATGCGTCGATACTCGAACGCAGCACCTGAAGCGCTTCGCGATGAACGCGCGCAACGTCCGCAGGGCGAACCCCGTCCACGAGTACGAACTCGCGGACCCGGACGCCATCCTGCCTGATCACATGCTGGATCCTGCCACAGGCAGCCAGCCCACTCCACAGAGAACCGCCGCAACATGATCATTGTCAGACACGCCCTAGCCCGGAGCCAGCCCAGTCCTCGCGCAACGTCGCGATCGGGACCGGCCTGGCCGCCATCGGGACCGACCGCGGGGTTGTGCATCGCCGAGGTGACGGGCTGAAGCTGAGCCCGCTGGAGATGTTCGAGCACTGGCTCGACCGGCACCACCCGTAAGCCCGAGCCCGGTCCCGCCGGGGGGGCCGAGCTCGGGCGGAGACCGCCGCGTCCGACGGGAGCCTAGTTGGTGCCGGCGGTCAGCTCGCTGAACAGTTTGTTCGCCGACTCGGAGGCGAACTGGCGCTGGAGCTCGGCGCGGGCGATCTGCTTCTTGAACTCGCCCTCGAATCCGGTGAATCCGGCGTTGTGCATGGTGTCGGTGATCCACGTCGCGAACGCCTGGTAGTTCCAGATGTGCGGCAGGCAGGTCTGCGAGTAGCTGTCGAGGAGGCCGGAGTCGCCCTCCTTGGTGTGGCGGATCACTGCGCGGGCGAAGACCTCGGTGTCGTGCAGAGCGAGGTGGATGCCCTTGGCGCTCATCGGCGGCACGATGTGCGCGGCGTCACCCAGGAGGTAAAGGTTGCCGTAGCTCATCGGGTCGAACACCACGCTGCGCAGCGGAACGATCTGCTTGGACAGGATCTGCCCGCGCGAGGGCGGCGTGCCGAAGCGGGCCTCCAGCTCGCTCCAGACCCGCTCGTCCGGCCACTGCTCGGAGGTGTCGTCGACCGCGCACTGCAAGTAGATCCGGCTGGCTTTGGGGCCGCGGGGAATCATCCCGGCCAGGCCCCGTTCGTGGATCGCCATGCCCGAGGGCTTGGTCTCGGTGGCGGCCAGGACGCTTAGCCAGGAGTAGCCGTACTCGTGGGAGTACTCGGTCAGCGCGGAGGCGGGGATGGAGCGGCGGGAGACGCCGTGGAAGCCGTCGCAGCCGGCGATGAAGTCGCAGTCGATGGTTCGCGCCGCACCGTCGGCGTCCCGGTAGCGCACCACGGGGCGGCCCTGGGTGAGGTTCTCCAGGGTGACGTCTGCGGTTTCGTAGCGCAGGTCGCCGCCCTCGCGGAGGAAGACCTCGGTGAGGTTGCGCACCAGGACCTGCTGCGGGCAGTACAGGCTCTCGTTGTTGTCCTCGTCCACGTCGATCGGCATCGCGTGGCCGTCGATGTAGAAGCCGCCCTCGCTGTGCGGGATGGGGTCGCCTGCGAGGACCTCCTCCAGGCCCCATTCACGGAAGAGGCGCACCCCGAAGGTGTCGATCGTTCCGGCGCGCTGGCGCTTCTCGACGTAGGCGCGAGGGTGCTTCTCCAGCACGACGCAGTCGACGCCGTTGCGCAGCAGGAAGTTGCCGAGAGTCAGACCAGCGACGCCGGCCCCGATGATGACGACGGCCGTGTCGTCGTGTGTCTCAGTCATACGTAAGAGCCCTTCATGATCCGTGCAGTGGCCGGTACGCGCCAAGCGCGCACGTCGCGGCGCCGACCGTGAGGTCAAAGGGCCGGCACTCGCTCGCTGTCCACTGTGGAAGACCCGGCGGACTGTGAACCACTGGTAAGTCGACGCTCGATACCGGAAACCCGCCAAGATGGCTCTGACATCACGCACTGTGCACCTGACCAGCACAAAACGCCCGGGTGGGGGCTAGCGCGCGTGGAAGCGCAGGCCCGCCTGGTAGCGGCCGGGGGTCTGGCCGACGACCTCGGTGAAGGCGTCGATGAAGGTGGACGGATTGGACCATCCGCACGCGACCGCGGTCTGCGTCACCGTCATCCCGTCGGTCAGGTGCGCCAAGGCGTGGTGGATGCGCAAGGTGGTCCGCCAGCGGTGGAAGCTCATGCTCAGCTCAGCGTGGAACAGGCGGCTGAGCGTGCGCTCACTGGCTCCCACCGCCCGGCCCAGCTCGGCCAAGGTGGACGGCCGGGCGGGGTCCGCGCGCAGCAGGTCGGTGGCGGCGCGCAGCCGGTCGTCGCTCGCTTCGGGAAGGTGGAGGGAGGTCTCGGCGGCGTCGGCCAACTCGTCCACGATCACAGCGAGCAGGCGCCGGTGGGCGCCGGGGCGCCGTTCCGGCTCGTCGGTGAGCGCCAAGAGGGCCTCGCGCAGCAGCGGGCTCACCGCGAAGACACTGGGGTGATCGATGAGATCGGCGCACAGGTCCAGCGGGACGGACACCAGCCGCACGTCGGTCTGCCCGTAGAAGCGGTGCGAATGAGCAAAGCGCGGAGGCGTCCAGGTGATCCGGTCCGCCGGGGCGACCCAGGTGCCGCGCTCCGTCGCCGTGGCTAAGGCGCCGGCGGCGGCGTAGACCAGCTGACCCTGGACGTGGCTGTGGGGATCGAGCTGGAAGCCGTGCGGCAGCCAGGCACCGCCTTGCAGGATCTCCTCGTCCGCATCGGCGGGCAGCGGTGAAGTGTGGCGGGCTGTCGGCATCAGGCGTCAGTTTACCGGTGGTCTCGCGCAGAGCGCCGCGCCGACAGTGGTCGCATGACCACGATGACGCTCAAGTCCCGTCCCCGGTGGAGGTAGCGGTGGCCTCCCGGATCCAGCGCCCTCGCAAGCGGCGGATGCTGTCGTTGACCGTGCAGGAAAGCGAGCAGCCCAGTCCGCACTTCATGACCGTCACGCTCGGCGGCGAGGACGTCCAGCACCTGGAGTGGGCGGGCTTTGACCAGGCCGGACGTCTGTTCTTCGCCGACCCCAACGACGACGCCACGGAGGTGTTCCTGCCCAGCAGCGAGCGGTGGATTCTCCAGCTCACGCTCCAGGCCGGCAAGCAGCGCCCGCGGGTGCGGACCTACTCGATCCGGCGCTTTCGGCCCGAGGCATCGGCGTTCGACATCGAGATCTCACTCCACGCAGACGACAGCCCCGGCTCGGTCGGCCCGGGCACCCGATGGGCGCGCACCGCTGAGCCAGGCACCAGGGTCGCGTTCCTCGACGAGGGACACAGCTACACGCCCGCCCCCGGCGCCGCCTGGCAACTCCTGGTCGGTGACGAAAGCGCCCTGCCTGCGATCCTCGCCATCCTGGAACAGTCCGCGGCGAACCTGCCCGCCGAGGTCTTCCTGGAAGTCCCCTCATCCGACGACATCCGCAGCGACATCACGGCGCCAGCGGGCAGCATCGTCCACTGGCTGCCCCGCACCGACGCCAGCGCAAAACCCGGCGCCCTCGCCCTGGACGCGGTGAAGACGGCCCGCCTTCCCGAAGGACACTTCTACACCTTCACCGCCGGTGAAACCTCGCTGGCCACCGGGATCCGCCGCCACCTGGTCGGCGAACGCAGCGTGGCGAAGTCCGACATAGCGTTCCGCGGTTACTTCAGTCACGGCCGCGCCAGCCTCTGACCCGTGCTCACCAGGCGCAATCAGGGCCATCGCCCCAAGGAGCGCGGCGCAACATAAGCGACGATCGCCGGTTAGGGAAACCGGCGATCGTCGCGATCATTGGTGTACCCCCGCACCCGACTTCGGAGCACGACACGATCCCCCCACCCCCCATCGCCAGCTGGCCGATTCATCTGCCGAAAGCGACCACCTTCTCCCCAGGCGGCAGGCATCTGCCCATGATCACGAGGCCGTAGCAGTGCTCATTTCGCGCGGACAGCGCGAGCTCCGAGAGGGCCGTGTCCGCGAAATCGCGATCCCTACAATGCTCATGCGCCGCAGCAGCGTGAAGGTCCGAGTGTCTGCTCAACCGTTGTCAGTTGTCAGTTGTCAGTTGTCAGTTGTCAGTTGGTGGCGCGACGAGTTCCTCGGCGATGCCGGCTTCCAGCGCGGCGATGCGCCGATCGGCGAAGCGGGCGTTGTCTCGGGCAGCCGTAAGGCGTTTGTTGAGACGTTCGTTGATGCTGGTCAGCGCGGTGACTTCGCGGCTGAGGGCAACGTTGGCGGTCGTGATGCGCACGACATCGGCATCCGTCCAATCCTGTTGCAGCTCGGCGATCTGACCCAAGAGTTCAGCAATGCGATCTCGTTGGTTGATGATCTCCGCGTGGGCTGCCTTGAGGGCTTCCTCGGTGTTGAGCGCGCGTTCCCGCCACGAAGCCTCGATCGCTTGGCGCTGGGCTTCGTCGGCGTCAGCCCGAAGTCCGCGAGCACGCGCTGCAGCACGTGCGACCGGCTGGCGGGCTTCGGAGTGCTCGTAGAGGGAATGTGCGGGACACGGCGGCCTGGCGTGCGACAGCGGCCATGGTGATCGGGCCGCCACGGGCAGCGAGTTCGTCGACCGTGGTCTGGATCCGAACCAGGCTGGCGGCGGCCTTCTGCCGACGGGCGTCGAGGGCCTGGGCGGTGCGTTGTGCTGAGGTTGTCACGCGGATTCCTCGAGGACGTCGGTTGCCTCGCTGTCGAGTTCGGCAAGGTCGCGAGCGCGGAAGGCAAGCGTCCACTGGCGGTCGTAGTAGTCCTGGGGGCGACGGAGGTCCATGGCGAGCGCGGCGCCGAGCAGGCCGAGGCCGGCCAGCGCACTCTCCAGACCCTTGATGGCACGCGCTGTGGGTTCGAAGACGGAGTGCAGGTAGTCCGCCGTTCGGTCATCGGGAGCGTGTTCGGCAAGAGAGGCCCACTGCTCGGCTTTGCGTCGCCAGTAGAGGAGATCGGCTCCGGACATGACGAACTTGTCGCAGTTGTGGCAGTCCAGGTTCCACGGACAGCGGTCGCCGCGGACAACGGGCTGGTAGGTGCAGAAACCTGTCCCGCTCGGAAAAACGATTCTGGGCGTGACCTGCAAGCTCTTCCTGCCAGGCAGAGTCCGTACAGGATCTGGGACGATGCCTCGATGGTCCTGTCGATCGTCACCGCGCTGGCCAGGAACCTGGTCATGATGCCCGTTGCCGTGCTGCGCAGCCGCGTGGCCAAGGACGCGGAGGTGCTGGCGCTCCGGCACGAGAACGCGGTGCTGCGCCGTCAGATCGCGCGGGTCCGCTACGAGCCAGCCGACCGGATCTGGCTGGCCGCGCTCTCGCGATTGGTCCCCGCGGGCGATGGCGGGAGGTCTTCGCGGTCACGCCGACCACCCTGCTGCGCTGGCACCGGGATCTCGTCAAACGGAAATGGACATTCGCCCAGCACCATCGTCGCCCCGGTCGCCCCTCCACCGCGCCGACGGTCAAGCAGCTCATCCTGCGCTTGGCCCGCGAGAACAGCAGCTGGGGTCACCGCCGCATACAGGGCGAACTCGCCCGCCTCGGCTTCCCGATCGCCCCCTCCACAGTCTGGGAGATCCTGCACGCCGCCGGCATCGACCCCGCCCCACAGCGATCCGATCCGACCTGGCGCCAATTCCTCACCACCCAGGCCCACGGCATCATCGCTGCCGACTTCCTGCATCTCGACACCGTCACCCTCAAACGCCTGTACGCCCTGGTCTTCATCGAGCACAGCACCCGGCACCTCCACCTCGCCGGCGTCACCACCCACCCCACCGCCGAATGGACCACGCAACAGGCCAGGAACCTCACCATGACGCTGGGGCGCCGGATGACCTCACTACGCTTCCTGCTCCGCGACCGAGACTCGAAGTACACCCGGTCCTTCGACGTCGTCTTCACGGCAGACGGCGTAAAGATCCTCCTCAGCCCACCCCGGGCACCGAAAGCAAACGCGATCTGCGAACGAGTCATCGGCACACTACGCCGCGAGACCCTCGACCGGACCCTCATCTACAACGAAGCCCACGCCCACGCAGTGCTCACCGCCTACCTCAAGCACTACAGCCAGCACCGCCCCCACCAATCCCGGCACCAACTACCGCCAGACAGCACCGAACCACCCACCCCGGCCAACGTCACCAACCTCAAAGCACAGCGGATCCGGCGACAACCCGTCTGCAACGGTCTACTCAACCAGTACCACCACGCTGCCTGACCACCCAGCATCACCGCAGCTCACAAGACTGAATCGTATTTTCGAGCGGCACAGGATCACCACCGCCGTCCTGCGCGACGCCACCCACTGGGACGACGTCGTGAAGTCACTCGGCTACGAGCACCTGCGTCGCCACGACCTGCGCCACACCGGCCTGACCTGGATGGCCGACACCGGGGTCCCCCTGCACGTCCTGCGGTTGATCGCCGGACACGGCTCCCTGCACACCACCAGCGCTACCTCCACCCCGACCTGCACTCCGTCGTCCGCGCCGGCCAATCCCTCAGCACCCACCTGACCGGCGTGCGCCTGCCTCCGGTGCCGTCGGCTGCGTTGTCGGCAACTCTGCGCAGATTGTAGAGATGCCACAAACCATGGGCAGAAGCCGTGATCTTGGTCCCTGGAAAAATGCACTCTGACCTGCGGGTTTTCTTGAGTTATCGTCCCTGCGTGACCCCTGGGTACTGACACGACATCAGACGAACATCATCCCCCGGAAAGACTGAAGAGCCCGCTGACCTGGCTTTATGCCAGTCCAGCGGGCTCTTTTGCACCGTCGGGACGACAGGATTTGAACCTGCGACCCCTTGACCCCCAGGCGCGGGCGCTGACCATCGGAAACCCGCTAGCCGTACTGCGCAACGGCTCACAGCCCGGCAGCGGTCCATGTCCGTCGACCTGTGTACGCCACTGTTGATGTCGACCACTGATGTCGAGCCGCGACTTGTCGCGCAGACGTTGGCCGCCGGCTCCCCCACCCACCCGGCTCTCCACTGACTCCGGCGTGACTTGCGGCGGTCGCCGGTGGCCGACGCCAGTGGAGGCCAGCGCACCATCGCACGGCCCGGGAGTGCCCCGGCGATTGTGCCTGTTGCCTTCCCTAGCCCGGCCCACGCATGCGGTCGCCGTAGACGCCGACTAACTTCGCACCAAGACGGGAGCAACGTTGCTTACCCACCAGCATCAACAGTGTCCTGTCGTCACCAATCTTCGCGATTGCACCCAGATCACACACTGGGTGGATACCATGCTGTTCCCTTAGGTCCAACAAAACAGGAATATCAAATGACCTCAACTTTCTTATCATCTTTCCCCGGGCATTGGCGGCGACCGGCCAGCGACTACCGAGAGGCAATAAAGAATTCACTTATTGTCCTCGACACCAACATCCTACTAGGGCTTTACCGATTCACTCCAGTCGCACGCGCTGAACTATTTAATTTTCTATCGGAAATCCAAGGACGCCTTTGGGTCCCAAATCAAGTAGTTGGCGAGTACTACCAGCGGAGAATCGACGCAATAAAGGAGCACATCAGCCTTTACAATGAAGTCCCCAAGGCGATATCCGACCACAAGGCAAAGATAATCACAGAGATCCGAAATTTTGCCAATCGATGTTCACTATCGAGCTCCGAAAAAGATCAGCTCATTAGCCCCGTCGAAGCGTCCATAAAAGATGTCCCAGAGAAGATAAAGACACATGAGGAAAAATTTGATCTTACCCTGGAGAAGGTTGTCAATGCTGACCCTATTCTGTCCGCCCTCGCCCAATTGCTTGATGGAAAAACAGGTGATCCATTCAGCGCAGAGTAAATAGAGTCGCTACTAAGAGAGTTCGAAAGCCGCGTAGAATCCAAGACACCGCCGGGCTATCGCGACGCGGGAAAAAAGGAGAACGCACACGGCGATTTCTTCATATGGGAACAGATGGTTCGCGAGTCCAAAAGTAGAAACATACCAGTACTCATGGTCACTAACGACGCAAAAGAGGACTGGGTCCGCAGAGAAGCTGGACTCATCGTTGGCGCTCGCCCCGAGTTGGTACTGGAGATGAAGAGAAGGGCTGGTACTGACCTGTTGATCACCCAACTAGGTTTGTTCCTGAAGAGCGCGAAGGCTGAACTCGGGGCTTCAGTGAGCCCATCCACCGTAGCTCAGGCGGAGAGTCTTCGAACTAAGGCCCCCCATACTGCTCGCCGTCTCAAGGTTACAAAATATCTATATCCTCAACTCATCGAGGAGCTCACCGAGCGGATCGACGCATGCACCGCGGAGCTCGCTAGGGTCGAGAAATTCCTCTCACCCAAGGAAACTACTCCGCGCGACAGGCACGACTTGCGAGTGCTCCTGGGCAAGGAATTCATTCGCCGCGAATTGCTTTCTAATTCACTGACTTGCATGCGAGATAATATTGTAGGTGAGACGAAAATTGATTATCTAATCGAATTTCCAGATAGCGCCAGTCTGGAAGAAGCACGCTCTGCCCTCTTAATAGTACGTCGTCGCGATCGTCATCATGGCCCCTTCCGTCACTCAGGATCGGACAACGCAGATCTATCAGGCATGAAGGTAAGAAGTTCTGCAGTTCAAGCAGAAATTGAGACTCTTTTCAGAACCCAAATACTTTCCCAGCAAGAAAGAGAGCGGCTACAGTCCTCGCTTGTCGAAGCCTACCAGCGCGCCAAGGAGGGTGATCCAAGCGCACACGAGGAATACCTCGCAGCCCAGGAAGCGTTGCAATCCGTCGAGATGACAGCTTCTGTCATAGATGAAAGGTTGCGAGAGCTAACACGGCAAGTAGAAGGCAACGAGGCCGATTAGACAGCGGTAGCATTTTTATCTAATTACCCAGGGTTGTTGTCCGGAGCATCTGAGGTCCTGCCCGCGGCCAGCAGATGTGAACTTGCGGCGAGCAGCTCTATATACGGCTCTGCCAGGCGGGCCGCTGCGAGAGCGGATTCGAATAGCGCATGCTCCGGATTACACCCTTCTCGCTGGTCAACGGCCTTAAGCAAAAACCAGGCTGGACCTTCGATGCGAACACCTCCACGTCAGTCAACTGGCGGACATGCAGGCCGGTCCCAAGCTGCGCTAATGGCTGACTGGACGTACCTAAACGAACTCGTATTGCAGTTCGTACAGGTGCCCTGCCTTCGCCATCGCCGTCGCCTCGATCGCGCGCTCACCGATGCTGTAGACCACCCTGAGGGTCCGCAGGATTGGTAGATCACTCGGGAGGTCCAGGGCCTCATACTGCTCCTGGGTAGGAACTCGGGCGGAGACACGATCTACCGCCTGGACCGGCGGGAAGCCCATCTTCGCCAGCAGCGCGGGGGTGCCACCGCGAATCTTCCGCGGCTCGGCCAAAGCTGTTCCGCGAGCGATCTCCGCAGGGTAGTAGGACTTGACCAGTTCCGCCGGCTCCCCGTCGTAGGAGAGCAGTTGTCGGCGGAGAACCGCCATGCCAGTTTCGCCGAGGTTCAAAGCGGTTGCTACCTCGGCCGGTGGCCGGACCTCGCTTACTTCCAGGAGGTCGATGCTGCCGCGCCCTTGACACCTACGCGCACGTGATGGACTCAACGCTCAAAGCCGCCGCGACCCGCATGGACGACGCGCTGTCGCTGGACGACGGAGAGGAGGGCGACGACGGGACGGCAGGGGTGCCAGCGGTCGTCTGACGGCCGCGTTGATGTCAGCCGTTGATGTAGGAAGCCCTCTGGGATACTCCCAGAGGGCTTCTGAGCACCGTCGGGACGACAGGATTTGAACCTGCGGCCCCTTGACCCCCAGTCACGAAGACCAAGGGGATATCCCCGCCATTAGGGACCAATCCGCCGAGCGTTACGTGTAGTTACACGGCGATCGCTCACCAACGCGCACCACGTGTGGTTCCCATGTGGTCCCCGGTGAGCTGGGCCGACGCTTCACGAGACGACTCTCCTCCGGTCTTCCTCATCTGGCGGCATCTGACAATCGAACGTTGCCGCAGTAGTTTGCTCCGGTAACGCTATCCCCGCCGGGCAACGACGGGATGACCACGGCGAAGGCTGCGACGACGAGACCAAACCCGGTACACCACACTCCATCCGGTTGTACTCGGGACCGGCTTCAGCGGTGGGGATCTCGCGACGTATCACTCAAGATCATGATACGACAACGCGACTTCCGTGGTAGGCCCAGCGGAGCCGGACCTGCTAGAACCGGCCGGCCCGGTGTCTCGGGCCGGCCAGCTTCGGTGTGGGGTGTGGGGTGTGCGTCCACGTCTAGCAGTGTGCACGGACTGACTTCGATGCCTTGTGGTTATTGGGAGAAGTAGCCGCTGCAGTCGATGACGAGGTCGAGGTCGCCGTCGCTGTGGTTCTTGATGTCGATTTCGCTGGCGGCGTTGGTGGGAGTCAGCGCGAGGTTGGCGTTGATCGCTCCGGTGACCCAGTCGAGGTTGGAGGTGGGGGGGACTGCCGCGTCGGTGGGGTAGGCGACGGCGAAACCGGTGCCGGTTGCGGTGGCTTCGGTGAGCATCGTGGCCAGCGTGGGGGTTGTGGCGGTGGTGATCTGCTGGACGTTCGCCTGGGTGAGGGTATAGATGCCCGAGGCTCCGATGGGGTTGGCGTTTCCACCGGTGCCGTTTCGGGTGTCGACCAGTCGGGTGGGGCTGACGGGGTGGTAGGTCTGGCCTGTGGTTGCGTTGGTGTAATAGCCGACGATGTCGACGAGGACGGCAGTGGCATTGCCGTGGTTGTAGATGGTGATGGTGCCGCCTGTGCCGATGGGGGTATCGGCTGCCATGGAGGCCAGCGCGCTGGATGTGTCGTACGTGAGGCTTGTGGCCGCCGCAGGGGCGGCCCCGGTGGCGTAAGCCTGCAGGTAGCCGTTGCCTGTGGCGTCCGCGGTGGTGAGGTTGATCGCGATGGCCGTTGCGTTGGCGGGGACACCGGCGACACCGTTGATCGTCAGTGTGAAGGGGGTGTTGGCAGGGACGGTGCCGGTTGAGGCGAGGTTGGTGTTGGCACGGCTGGAGCGGGTGTCCAGGGCGCGGGTTGCGGTGGCCAGCGGGGTGTAGGTCTGGTTGCCGGGGCGGGCTGAGTCGCTGGTGAAGTATCCGGTCATGTCGACGACCAGGGCGACGGTGCTGCCATGGGTGAAGAGGTCGATCCTGCCGTCGGTGCCGACCGGGACGATCTGGTAGCCGGTGGTGGCGCTGTTTGCGGTGAAGTTGGTGGAGGAGGTGACGGGGCGCTGAAGGCTGTCGGCATAGGCGGTGACGTAGCCGCTGACGGTCTGATTGACGGCGGTGGTGTCGATGGCGACGGCGGTGACCGAGGACGGGACGGGGATGGTGGTACCGGCGGTCGACGTGACGCTGTCACCAGCGATCTTCAGAGTGGTGACGGAGTCGGCGGCAACGGTGGCGGTGCCTGCGGTGATCCCGCTGGTGTTGGCCAGACCGCTGGTGGAGCGGGTGTCCAGAATGCGGGTGGGCGTGATGGCCTGGTGGTAGGAGGCAGGTGAGAACGGCTGGGTGGGGGGAATCGCGGCGCCGGCCCAGGTTTCTACGTCGGAGAGGTGGCCGGTGTAGAAGCTGGTCGGGGACGAGCCCCCGTTCTTGTTGGCGCCGACGATGAAGGGGCCGGTGGCGCCGGCGCTCGGGGCGGTGTGGCTGCCGGTGGCGACGAACACGTCGTCCGCATAGAGGTTCATGACCTTGACGGTTTTGTCGTAGGTGGCGGTCAGGTGCGTCCATGCGCCGAGGTGGACGGTGCCGCCGGTGACAGTGTCGTAGGTGGCGGCGCTGCCTGAGCCGGCGTTGAGGCTGAACTGCCAGCCGCTTGCGGTCGGGATCAGCTTGATCCCGGAGTAGGCGCTGCCGTCCTGGGAGAACACCGCGCCGCCCAGCGTGGTGGGCTCGGCCCATACCGACACCGTCAGGCTGTTTTTAAGGTCGACCGCGTTGGCGGTGGTGTGGAGGTAGGCGGTGCTGGCCCCGTTGAGTTGGAGGTCCGGATCGAACAGGTCGCCGTTGTCCCAGGTGGCGCCAGCGCCTTGGGCCGTCAGCGGTAGCGGGGTGGTTCCGGTCGAGTCTGCGGCGGTGGTGACTGGGCCGTCGGTTGCGTCGTTCAGCGGCCAGGCGTGGCTGCCGGTTGTGAGCTTCTGGGCGCCCCGGGCGGCCAGTACAGGAGGGGTTTTGGTCAGGTCCAGCAGGGCGGCGTTGACGTTGCCGTCTGCCTCGGCCTGCCACAAGTCGGGCATCCCATCCCTGTCGAGGTCCCCGGCCTGCATGAGAACAGCAGAGGCGCTCATCGTCAAGGCGAGGGGACTGACGGGATTGCCCTGGGCGAGGTCTTGCAGATCGGTGGGGTTGTAGTAGTAGACCGCGCCGCCGGCCGGAGCACGGGCGAACAGGGCGGGCAGGCCGTCGATGAGACTGCTGGTGATGGTCCAGCCGGTCCAGTTGCCGGTGTTCGCCGGGTTGGTGTCGGACAGGGGCAAGGCAAGGTCGATGCTGCCGAACGTGCCCGGGAAGGCGTTGGAGCCCTCATCGAGGAGATTGCCGTTGACGATCGCCAACAGGTCGGGAAAGCCGGTGACTGGATAGCCGTTGAGGGTGTTGTAAAGGCCGCCGCCGCTGGCGATGGAGGTGGCGTACTGGCCGGAGCTGCTGTCGTAGAAGGCGGGTGAGGCGACGTTCACCTGGTTGCCGCTGTTGGGTGACAGCGCGGAGCCGTCACCGTTGCCGTAGAGCACTGAACCGTTGCCCTTGGCGGGGTTGTAGTCCAGGACATCGTTGAATCCTGCGCCCGTGGCGAAGTGGCCGGTGATGGCCTGGGTTCCGGTCCAGTCGGTTGGCGAACCGGCGGAGTTGACGCCGGGTCCCTGTGGACCGACCTGCGAGGCCGCGGTGATGATCTTGCCGTCGGGGGCGCCGTGGACGAGCCACAGACCGGCAGGCAGACCGGCCTGCCTGCCGACCAGTGCCAGGTCAGGGACGCCGTCACCGGTCAGGTCGCCGTCCGCAGCGGTCGCTGCGGCGGCGGCGTTGAGCACGCAGCTCGCGGTGTCGCCGATGTTGCCGCCTAGAGAGACCGACGTGACGGAAAGCACGTTGGTGCCGCGGGTGGGCTTGATCCTCAGATTCGGGTCCTTGGTGGAGATGGGTGCGGCGCCGTTGATCTGGTAGAGGTAGTGGTCGGGTGCCGTGCCTGTGCTGTTGGGGACCAGTGTGAAGGCCGCAGAGGCGCCGACCTGGTACTGAACAGTCGATTCGTTGCAGTTCACGCCGTCGGTGTCGCTGACGGTCGGCGCGCCGGGGCGCGTCGGATCGAAGGTGAACTGGCAGGTCATGGGAGCCGCCGAGGTGTACGTGCCGTCGCTGGCTGTGACGTTCCAGGACAGGTTGGTGGTCGAACTGGTGCCCAGCCAGCTCTCCAGGTTCGCCTTGGTGAGCGTGTAGGCCGCTTTGGTGCCGGAAGCGGCGGAGACGGGATTGGAGGTGACGACGGCCGCGCCGCCTGAGGTCCTAGTGACCTTGAAAGTGGCGTTAACCGTGCCGCGGTCGGGGTCGCTGACCCCGGCATAGAGGGTGACATCGCCATCGCCCATGACCCCGCCGGTGCAGTTGCGGCTGGGCGAGGTGCTCAGCGGGCTCGGTTTGGCGGGCTTGTGGTCGTAGGTGGTGGTCATCGTCATCGTCGAGTGGTCGAACTTCTTCCACCCGTACGCGTCGTTTTCGTCAGTGGCGCGCAGGCCCAGCGTGATGGTGGAGGCGGGGTTGTCGGCGATAGCCTGCATGGCGGTGTGGGTGTCCCAGCCAACGGAGGCGGTGGGGCAGCCGGAGGACCAGCCGTGCGCGGCGCTGACGGTGTCGAGCTTGGTATCCCAGGCCGGTTCGTTGTCCCACGTGGTGTCGGAGGAGATCTCGCCGGTTGTCCACAGCTCCACCGGCTTGGCGGTGCATGAGGGTGCGTAGGTCTCGGTGGCGTAGAAGTGCGTCTTGTCGGGGTCGATGGTCGCCCCGTACATCCTGCTGTCGACGCTCATCCGCACAAACGTGTGGGCCTTGTAGTAAGGCGAGTCCCAGCCCTGGTAGCCGACGCGCAGGCCCACTTCGTCGGTGGTCTTCCAGTAGCTGGTGCCGGCGTGCGCGGATGCGGTGTATGTCCACGCCTGCGCGGAGCCGCCGGCCGCGTAGGTGGGGTCGATGTAGAGCGGGTAGACCGTGGACTCACCGGTCAGCAGGGCGGCGTCCGGCGTGAGGACCATCGACCCCGTGCGGTAGACAGCTTTGATCGGCGCCACATGCGCGTCGACTCCCGGTGCCAGGCTGCTGGATGTCTCCGGGCCGTCCGCGGTGGGTGCGTCGCCACCGGGGATGGCCGAGCGGGACTGGGCAGAGCCTGCGGCCCCGGTGGCGGAGTCCCACATCAGCGGGGCTGGGGCGGCGAAGACCATGGCACCGGTCGCGTCCTTGGCGGTGAAGTTGCCCGCTGTGTCGGTGGCCGGTGCGACGTTCTTGGCCGTGGCGGCGAAGGTCAAAGTGGCCAGGGCGGGGTTGGCGGCAGCGGTGGCGTCCTTGACGACCAGGGTCTCGGAGAAGCCGCCCTGATTGTCCGCGGTGACATCGAGGTCGACGCCCGGCAGGACCTCGGGGTAGGTGGCGGTGCGCCCCGACAGGGTGGGGGCCGGGAGCGAGCCGATGGTCGCTGGCAGCGTCAGTGACAGAGACCGATTGATGTCCCTCATCACCGCCAGTGGCCGGGTACCGCCTCCGGAGAGCGTCAGCGCGGTGGCGGTGAGGGCGGGTGAGATGGTGCCGTCCGCGTTGCGCACCAAGGTGGCGTCCAACGGTCTCCAGGCGCCGCCGGTGTACTTGCGTACCGGCTCCGCGGTCTGGGTGAGGGTGAACGAGCCGTCCGGGTTCGCCGTTTCGGTCTCGGTCGGACTGGTGGCGGAATCCACGGCAACCGCCTGACCGCTTGCGACAGCCCGAGCGGAGGCATCCGCTTCGCTCGTCAGGGTCGCGGCTGGCTTGGCCGCCGATGCGGGGGCGGCGGCATGGGCGGGTGCCGCCACCGTGGTCAGCGACAGTGCGCCGAGCGCAGTAGTCAGTACGGCGGCCAGTGCGCGCCGGGTACGGGCAGATCTCACAGGCGGATTCCCCCCAGGTTTCGTGTCAGAGCCCGACGAACGTCGAGTTGGTGGATGCAGCAACCAGTGCGGCAGCAACCGGCAGAGCATCCCCCGGACCTGGGCCTACGTCGACACCGCACCCTGCTTGCGACGTTCCACCGTGAGAGGAATGAGGAGTAACTGCCCCGTTTTTACACACGTCCACCATAGTCTCTTTGCTGAAACATTACATTTCCATGTCTGGCATATCGGATATGAAGCACTCGGCTAGACCTGTGCTTCCGTGCGATAGTCAACGCCGCTTCACCGGTCAGACGTGTGCCGGAAGCTCGTCATGCCTGCTCGCAGGCCGTTTGAGAGATGGGACCGGTGTAGTCGATGGCTCAGGTTGCGTGGTTTGGCCGCGGCTTTCAGCGGATGAGTGTGCCGCGGCGGTGGGTTGGCACCGTTGCTGCGCTGGCGCTCATCACGTCGCTGGCGAGCGCCAGTCCGGCCCTGTCAGCCTCCGCACATGCCGGTGCGCCGCCTGTGCACGACGTCAAGCCGGTCTCCGGCGTGACGACACTGAAGCCGAAGAAGGTCAAGGTCGAGGACCAGACGACGGGCGCCTTCCATGCGTCGCCCGCGCACTGGCCCGCCGCGGCCACCGCCACGGCCGCGCTTCGCGCTCCTGCGGGCAAGCAGCCAGGTGCCAAAGCATCCGCGTCCGGGACGCCGGTTTGGGCGCGGGCCGTTGCGTCGAAAGGCGGTGCATACAAGGGGCCCAGCAGCGTCAAGGTCAAGGTGCTGGCGCACCAGGATGCGACGAAGCTGGGTATTAGCGGCGTGCTCTTTACTGTCGGTACGGCGGCGGGTGGAGCGGGCGACGTCCGGGTGGGCTTGGACACGGCCGCGTTCGGGCAGGCCTACGGCGGCAACTACGCGTCCCGCCTGCACCTGGTGCAGCTGCCCGCGTGTGCTCTGACCACTCCGCAGATAGCGGCGTGCCGCACACCGACATCTCTGCTTACTTCCCACGACCCGGCCGCGCAGAGCATCTCGGCCACCGTTGCGCTGAACTCTGCGCTGGTCGGCACTCAGAGCAGCACCGCTGGTGAGCCCTCCACTGCGGCCCGAGGGGCAACTCTCTCTTCTGAGGCTCAGACGCCGATGGTGCTGGCCGCCACCGCGGACGCGGCAACCGACGGTGGCGGTGGGGGCAGCTACGGTGCCACTGGGCTCAAACCGTCGGGCTCGTGGTCGGCGGGCGGCTCGTCCGGCGCGTTCTCCTATAGCTACCCGGTTTCCCTGCCGAGTTCCTCCGGAGGCCTGGCACCGACGGCGGACCTCAGCTACAACTCGGGGTCGGTTGACGGCCAGACGGCCTCGACCGAGGCCCAGGCGTCCTGGGCAGGCGATGGTTGGAGCACGCAAGACTCCTCTATCGAGCAGACCTTCACCACCTGCTCGGACAAGCCGGAAGGCACCGATTCGCCGGTCTCCACCGGAGATCGATGCTACGACGGCCCGATCCTGACGCTGTCCCTGAACGGCTCCTCCACTTCTTTGGTCAAGGACGCCACCACCGGCAACTGGACACCGGAGAACGACAACGGCGAGACCGTCTTCCACATCACCGATTCCGGAAACGGCAGCGGCACTTACAACACGGACTACTGGATCGTCCAAGCCCGTGACGGCACCAAGTACGAGTTCGGCCGCAACGAGCTGCCGGGCTGGACCTCGGACAAGACGACGACGAAATCAGTGGACGTCGTGCCGGTGTATTCGGCGCACTCGGGCGACCCGTGCTACGACTCGGCGGGCTTCACCTCGTCGGCGTGCACGATGGCCTACAGGTGGCACCTCGATTACGTCGTCGACGTCCACGGCGACGCGATGGCGTACTACTACCACCAGGACACCAACTACTACGGCGAGGACAAGGGCGCACACAACGTCTCGTACGTTCGCGACTCCTACCTGGCGCGGATCGACTACGGGTTCCGTGACAACGGAGCCTACGGAACCGTCCCGAACCAGGTGGTGTACACCACCGACAGCCGTTGCACGCTCGCGACGTGCGACCCGCTGTCCGCTACCACGGCCGCCGCCCAGTACCCGGACGTGCCCTACGACCTGGTCTGCGCATCAGGAACGACGTGCCAGGAGCAAGGGCCCTCGTTCTTCTCCACGGTCCGCCTGTCCTCGATCACGGCACAGCAGTATTCCACTGCCGCCTCCGACTACCAGGCTGTCGACACCTACACACTCCACGAGACGGAACCGGCCACGGGTGACGGCTATTCGCCGACGCTGTGGCTGTCCTCGATCAGTCACACCGGCAACGACACGTCCGCGGGCGGCTCCACCTCGTCGATCACCCTGCCGGACGTGAAGTTCGCGGGCGTCGACCTGCAGAACCGGGTGGACACCTCGTCCTTCCCCGGCCTGTACCGCTACCGGATCTCGGCCGTCACGAACGAGATGGGCGGGGTGACCTCGGTCACCTACGACCTGCCGGACGCATGCACCGCCGCCTATGTCGCCACCGCGAGCCCGTCGAGCAACACCAAATCCTGCTACCCGGTGTCCTGGACCCCGAAGGACTACACCGCGCCGATCACGGACTGGTTCGAGAAGTACGCGGTCACCCAGGTCCTGGAATCCGACATCACCGGCGGTGCTGTCGCGACGCAGACCCACTACACGTACACCGGGGGAGCGGCCTGGCATCACGACGACAACGAAGTCGTCAAGGCAAAGGACCGCACCTGGGGCCAGTTCCGCGGCTACGGCACCGTGGAGAGCCGCACCGGCGACGGCGCCAACGACCCGCAGACCAAGTCCGTCACCACCTACTACCGGGGTATGGACGGCGACTGGCTCTCGTCCTCCTCCACACGGTCGGTGTCGATCACCGACTCCCAGGGCGGCAGTCACACCGACAGCAATCAACTCGCGGGCAATGTCCTGGAGTCCACCACGTACAAGGGCGTCGGCGGCGGGGTGGACCATTCGAGTGTCACGTCGTACTGGATATCGCCGGCAACCGCTACCCGCGCCCGCCCCGGTTTGCCCGATCTGACTGCCCGAGTGGTGCAAAGCGCGGAGGTCTGGAACCGTCAGGCGATCACTGACGGTGGTACCACCAACTGGCGGTACACCGAGACCGACACCACCTACGACGCCGATCCTGGGGACGCCACCTTCGGGCTGCCCACGCACGTCTACAGCCACACCGTCCCCGCCCAGAGCGCATACGACCAGTGCGACACGACCCAGTACGCACCGGCCAACACCAGCCTGAACCTCGTGGGCCTGGTCTCTTCCCAGGAGGCGGATTCGGTAGCCTGCTCCGGCTTCACCGAGAACACAGACGCCACCGTCCCGAAGGCGTTCAACACCCTGGGCGCACCGGCCACGGTCAACCGCCCCAGCCAGGTGATATCCGCCAACGAGAACTTCTACGACGACCTCACCTTCGCCACCGCCTTCCCACAGACCAGCGCCCCCACTGCTGGTGACGTCACCATGGTCCGCCAGGCGTCCGACTACAGCGCCGGCGCCTTCACATGGCGGACCGCCACCCGTGCCGTCTACGACGCCTACGGACGAGCGCTGGTCGGCTACGACGGCAACGGCAACAAGACAACGAGCACCTACACCGTAAACAGCGTCGGCCTCACCACCGGCGTGAGCACTACCAACGCCAAGAACCAGTCCGCGTCGACAGTCCTCGATCCGGCCCGTGGCCTGACGCTGACGACAACGGACACAAATGGGCTGGTGGCGACTGCGCAGTTCGACGCGCTAGGCCGGACCACTGCCGCGTGGGCGCACAACCGCGCGACGAGCGCCCCGGCTGACGCGCTGTTCACGTACACCGTTTCGCAGACCGGCCCTTCGGGCGTCGCCACCAAGACGCTGAACGACTCCCGCGGTTACGTCACCTCTGTCAGCCTGTACGACTCCCTGGGCCGCGACCGGCAGACCCAGACCCCGACCCCGCAGGGCGGGCGCCTGGTCACCGAATCGATCTACGACTCCCACGGCTGGGTGCGAAAGAAGAACAACGCCTACTGGGACGCGGACAACCTTCCCGCGCTGGGCTTCGCCTCGGCACAGGACTCCGCGGTTCCCAACCAGGACGTCTTCACCTTCGACGGTCTCGGCCGCACGGTGGTGGACGACTCCGAGCAGTACTCGGTGACCAAGCAGACCACCACCACCGTCTACAGCGGCGACACCACCACGGTCATCCCGCCGGCCGGCGGGACGGTCAAGGCCACCACCACCGACCCGCTCGGCCGTACCGCATCCGTCGTCTCCTACAGCGTTCCGCCCACGCTGACCAAGCCGGCCGACACCTTCACCGGCCTCTGGTCCGTCAGCGGCGGTACGTCCAACGCGATCGCTTACGGTTACGACGGGCACGGCAAGCAGGACACCGTTGCCAGCGGCGGCAGTACCTGGACCAGCACCTATGACCTGCTCGGCCGTGCGACGGCGAAGTCCGACCCGGACGCCGGCGCCAGCACGATGCTCTACGACGCCAACGGCAACCTGACGCAGACCACCGACGCTCGCGGCAAGAGCGTTTCCTCCGTGTACGACGCGCTGAATCGCAAGACCGCCCAGTACGCGGCCACCACCGCCGGCCAGGCCTCGGCGAACGAGCTCGCCTCATGGGTCTACGACAACGACAACGCCGTCGCCAACGTCAACAACCCGATCGGACAGCTCACTACCGAGACCGCCTACAACGGCGGCGCCGCATATGTGACGCAGCAGCTCGGCTGGAACGCCTTCGGCGAGTCACTCGGCGAGTCAGTGACCATCCCCGCGTCGGAGGGCACCGCCCTGGGCCGCACCTGGACGTTCAAGCACACCTACACCGCTGATACCGGCCTGCTCTACAGCGACGGTTACCCGCTGGCGGGCGGCCTGCCTGCCCAGTCGGTCGGCCACTCGTACTCCACCGCCCTGGACCTGCCCAACGGAGTCGGCGACTCCGCCTACGGCTACGCCCAGAACACCACGTACTCCGCCTACGGCCAGGTGCTCCAGGAGACCGTCGGCTCGGCCGCCAACCCGGACTACGTCACCAACACCTACGACCCGCACACCGGCGCGCTGACCGACCAGCTGCTGACCCGCTCCACGCAGCCGGCGGCGATCGACGAAGAAGCCTACACCTACGACCCGGCCGGCAACATCACCCGGCAGACCAGCACCCGCCTGAACGCCACCGCCGCGACCGAGACCCAGTGCTACCGCTACGACCAGCTCGACCGGCTCACCCAGGCCTGGACAGCGACCGACTCCTGCGCCGCGACTCCCACGACCGCAGCCCATACCACGGTCGGCGACCAGCTCACCGGCGGCAGCGCGTACTGGACCAGCTGGACCTTCGACATCCTCGGCCAGCGCACCAGCCAGACCCAGCACTCCA
The DNA here is from genome assembly GCF_036815005.1 of Streptomyces sp. IBSBF 2435. Taxonomy (NCBI): domain Bacteria; kingdom Bacillati; phylum Actinomycetota; class Actinomycetes; order Kitasatosporales; family Streptomycetaceae; genus Streptomyces; species Streptomyces sp. IBSBF 2435. The sequence continues at coordinate 63,527 of NZ_JAJSYW010000007.1, forward strand.
CCAGCGGCGGCACGGACACCACCACCAACTACACCTACAAGGGCACCGGCAACAACAACACCGCCAACCAGCCCCACGCTCTCACCACCACCCAGTCCACCGGCGCCAGCGCCACTTCGACCTCCTATGCCTACGACGCCGACGGCAACGCGCTCACCCGCACCACCCCCGCCGGCACCCAGAACCTGACCTGGAACAGCGCCGGCCAGCTGACCCAGGTCGCCGGCTCCGGCACGGGCACCACCAGCTACGTCTACGACGCCGACGGCAACGTCCTGCTCCAGAAGGACCCCGGCGCAACGATCCTGTACCTGCCTGGCCAGCAGATCACCCTCAACACCGCCACCAACACGGCGACCGGTGTCCGCTACATAACCCTGCCCGGCGGCGGCACCGCGGTACGCACCGGACTTGGCGCGAACTACGGCTTCGAATTCGGCGACCTGCACGGCACCAACGGCATCCGCCTCGACAGCAACGGCCAGACACCGACCTGGCGCCAGTTCACCCCCTACGGCGACACCCGCGGCACTACGGTCACCTGGACCGACAACCACGGCTTCCTCGACGCCCCCAACAACACCAACACCGGCCTGACCCTCCTCGGCGCCCGCCAGTACGACCCCACCATCGGCCGCTTCATCAGCCTCGACCCGCTCTTCGAAGCCACCGACGACCAACTCCTCAACGGCTACAGCTACACCCGCGACAACCCCGTCGGCCAAGCCGACCCCACCGGCCAGATTCCCCTCGGCTGCGGCACCGAAGGCGCTTGCTACGGCTACAGCTCACAGAACGGATGCCCCGGCGGCTGCGGCACCACCGAAAACCAGCAATGGGGCAAGGACCACGGCCAAACCCCCACTCACGGAGGCGGCTGCCGCCCAGGACAGTGCGGCACGTCCAAAGGCAAACCGTCCGTCAACGACGTCGCCTCCACGAAGCGCACCCAGATCAAAAAGTGGTCGCCCCCAGGCCACAGCACCCAGGATCTACTCGGATGGCTCTGGGCCGGCAGCAACGGAAACTGGGGCAGCGGTGCAGACTACTGGAATCCCCAGGCCAACGTGGATGGTCATCTGACCAACCTCTGCCTCGGCCGGACAGGCTGCAGCCGTGCCTACGAATACCTGCTGGGCCATAAGGGCGACCTTGATGGGGCCAGGGCTGTGGCCGCAACATACTGCCTCACCCACGCATCCGAATGCGCATCGGACGAACAATCCCAAGAAGTGACAGCGGTCAACGCCACGGCCTTTGTCACTAACCTCGCATTCGGAGTCTTCTCGTACTCCGGCGGAGGCGGGGGCCGGGGCGGAGGCGGAGGCGGAGGGTGCAGTTTCGATCCCGACACGCCTGTACTGATGGATGGCGGCAAAACATCGCCCATCAGCGAAATCAAGCCCGGTGACAAGGTCGAAGCCGCAGACCCCGCCACCGGAAAACACCAGGGCCCGCACTCCGTCACCGCCACCTGGATCAACCATGACGCCAATCTCCTCGACGTCATCATCCAAGGCGCAGACGGACAATTCGCCACCCTGCACACCACCGCCAACCACCCGTTCTGGGACGACACCACCCGCACCTGGACCCCCGCAGGCAAGCTCCAAGCTGGCCACACGCTCAATACAGCGACAAGCCAGCACGCCGTCGTCTCCACACTCCAGCGCATCCCAAGTCCCGCACAGGACATGTACAACCTCACCATCCAGGACCTGCACACGTACTATGTACTGGCCGGGACCACGCCGATTCTGGTTCACAATAGCGGTGGACCGGGCCCTGGGCAGACGTATCTGTGGCGCGGCGTTACGGCTAAAGAGCTGGCGGACATATCGGCAAATCGGACTTGGAACAGCCCACAGGGCGTCAAGTATTTCTCCTTTACGGAAAAGGGCGCTGCTGAATATTCCCGTAGGGCCTACGCGGCCTATCCTAAGGAAGGTCCGTATACCATGATTCGCACTACGGTCAACGTTGCGGATCTGCCAGAGGGTGCCCGTATGGCGTACACTGCGGATGTGGTTGATGGTGGGGTCGCTCTCAACAACGATGAATTGAAGATTCTTGGAAGGCCTTCAATCATGACCGGTATGAGCACTGGCGTGGGTTGCGGATGAGATACATAGTCGCGGCATCCAGCGAACGAATCGTGGAGGCATGCAGAGAGGTCTTGGGAGAGCTGCCAGGAGTTGGGTTTCGGGTCGGATCGGTACCTGAGGCTGGTGCAGACTGTGACGCTGCGATTTTGAGCTTCCCACTTGCCCATGAACGCTACGGCGGAACTCCGCAGATAGGGGTTGCGCAGGTCCTAGAAAATACACGAGGAGATGGCGCCCCGGGCGTAATTCTGGCTACTCCGCCAGGTCCCGCTCTAACCTCGGAGAATACTGGTAGTGACTCCGAGATTGAGAGGCATGTAGTTCACGTCCTCAGCGCGTGCGTGGCTGAATTCTTGAAATGCTTTCCAGGGTGTGAGGCGAATTCGACAATCCTCATCCATCTAGAGGCGGCGGGAATTGACCGAAGAGATCTCGGGGCGCCTCTAAAGGGCATCTACCGATTCTTGGCTTAGGCATTTACTGGCCTAAGCCAAGAAGATGACAGTGGCCCCACCGGATTTGTTCCGGTGGGGCCACTGGGGTGTCTGACGGCAGTAGTTGACGGCAACGTCAGCGGACGGGTGCCGCACGAAGTGGTGGTTTGTCGCCGTAGTCGGGCCGGATGGTGGGCTCGGAGGGGTTGCGGAGGGTGTTGCCGAGGAGGTCTATGGCGTCTCGTTGGAGGCGGAGTCGGACGTGGGCGTAGACGGTGGCGGTGACGCCGATGTGGGCGTGTCCGAGGAGCTCTTTGATGACGACGAGTTCGACGCCCTGTTCCAGGAGGAGGGTCGCGGTCGAGTGGCGGAGGTCGTGGAAGCGGATGCGGCGGAGGGTGGCCCGGCGGAGCAGGGTGTTGAAGTGTCGGGTGAAGGTGGCTCCCTGAAGCTTCCCCGTTGACCTGGACACCTGGAGACTGGGACCTGGTCCCAGAGGAAGTAGAGCCAGGTGAGCAACAAGCAGGGCAAACGGTACTCGGAG
>NZ_JAJSYW010000008.1:0-72232 GCF_036815005.1 Streptomyces sp. IBSBF 2435
CGTTCGCACCCCCCGGAGCCGCCCCCCGGGAACCCGTCCGAACCCGTCTCCAGCCGCCCGAGGCCGGCCACACCCGACCGAGGCCGGCCGCGGGCTGACCGGCGGGCGGACCCCGCTGTCCTACCCGACCGCTACGGTGGCGTCATGGCCACCCGCAAGCCCGCCCCGAAGGACCGTCCCTCCTACCGCTGTACCGAGTGCGGCTGGACCACGGTGAAATGGCTAGGCCGGTGCGGCGAGTGCCAGGCGTGGGGGACGGTCGAGCAGCACGGCGGCATGTCGGCCGTACGGACCACCGCGCCGGGGCGGGTCAGCTCGCCCGCACGGCCGATCGCGCAGGTGGACGGGCGGCAGGCGACCGCGCGCTCGACCGGGGTGCCGGAGCTGGACAGGGTGCTGGGCGGCGGCCTGGTGCCGGGGGCGGTGGCGCTGCTCGCGGGCGAGCCGGGGGTCGGCAAGTCCACGCTCCTGCTGGACGTGGCGGCGAAGGCGTCGAGCGCGGAGCACCCGGTACTGTACGTCACGGGTGAGGAGTCGGCCTCGCAGGTGCGGCTGCGCGCGGACCGTATCGGCGCGCTCGCCGACCACCTCTATCTGGCGGCCGAGACGGACCTGTCGACGGTGCTCGGGCACCTGGACGACGTGAAGCCGTCGCTGCTGGTGCTGGACTCGGTGCAGACGGTGGCCTCGCCGGAGATCGACGGCGCCCCGGGCGGCATGGCGCAGATCCGCGAGGTCGCGGGCGCGCTGATCAGGGCGTCCAAGGAGCGCGGGATGGCCACCCTGCTGGTCGGCCATGTCACCAAGGACGGGACGATCGCCGGGCCGCGGCTGCTGGAGCACCTGGTCGACGTGGTGCTGAGCTTCGAGGGCGACCGGCACGCGCGGCTGCGGCTGATCCGCGGGGTGAAGAACCGCTACGGCGCCACCGACGAGGTCGGCTGCTTCGAGCTGCACGACGAGGGGATCACGGGCCTGGCCGACCCGTCGGGCCTGTTCCTGACCCGGCGTGACGAGCCGGTGCCGGGCACGTGCCTGACGGTGACGCTCGAAGGCAAGCGGCCGCTGGTCGCGGAGGTGCAGGCGCTGACCGTGGACACCCAGATCCCCTCGCCTCGGCGTACGACGTCCGGCCTGGAGAATTCCCGGGTCTCGATGATGCTGGCCGTGCTGGAGCAGCGCGGCCGGATCAAGGCGATCGGCAAGCAGGACATCTACACGGCGACCGTCGGCGGGGTGCGGCTCACCGAGCCGGCCGCCGACCTGGCGGTGGCGCTGGCGCTGGCCAGCGCGGCGATCGACACCCCGCTGCCGAAGAATCTGGTGGCGATCGGCGAGGTGGGGCTGGCCGGCGAGGTGCGCCGGGTCACCGGTGTGCAGCGCCGCCTGTCGGAGGCGGCCCGGCTCGGCTTCACCCACGCGCTGGTGCCGACCGACCCCGGCAAGGTGCCCGCGGGGATGCGGGTGATCGAGGTCGCGGACATCGGTGACGCCCTGCGCGCGCTGCCGTCGAGGGCCTCCCGGGGGTAGCCGGCGGCAGGGGGCGCAGGCCGGTGATCGGCGGCCCGCGGCGCGGACGACGTAAACTCACTCCAAACCGCACCGACCGGAGGAACGCAGTGGCAGCCAACGACCGGGCAGGCGCCGCCCCGGCCCGCAAGGCAGCGGCGGACTCCGCCAGCAGGTCCGGCACCGGCCAGGACGGCGGGCTGATGCGCGCGTCGCTGAGCGCCGTCGCGCCCGGCACGGCCCTGCGCGACGGCCTGGAGCGCATTCTGCGCGGCAATACGGGCGGCTTGATCGTGCTGGGCATGGACAAGACGGTGGAGTCGCTGTGCTCCGGCGGCTTCGTCCTCGACGTGGAATTCACCGCGACCCGGCTGCGTGAGCTGTGCAAGCTGGACGGTGCGCTGATCCTGGACAAGGACATGACCAAGATCATGCGGGCCGGGGTGCAGTTGGTGCCCGACCCGACGATCCCCACCGAGGAGACCGGCACCCGGCACCGCACCGCGGACCGGGTCAGCAAGCAGGTCAACTTCCCCGTGGTCTCGGTCAGTCAGTCGATGCGGCTGATCGCGCTGTACGTGGACGGTCAGCGCCGGGTGCTGGAGGACTCGGCGGCGATCCTGTCCCGGGCCAACCAGGCGCTGGCCACCCTTGAGCGGTACAAACTGCGGCTGGACGAGGTGGCGGGCACCCTGTCGGCGCTGGAGATCGAGGACCTGGTCACGGTCCGCGATGTCACGGCGGTGGCGCAGCGGTTGGAGATGGTCCGCCGGATCGCCACCGAAATCGCCGAGTACGTCGTGGAGTTGGGTACCGACGGGCGGCTGCTGTCGCTCCAGCTGGACGAGCTGATCGCGGGCGTGGAGCCGGAACGCGAGCTGGTGGCCCGGGACTACGTACCGGAGCCGACCGCAAAGCGCAGCCGTACGGTCGGCGAGGCGATGGCCGAGCTGGACGCGCTGCCACAGAGCGAGCTGATCGAACTGACCACGGTGGCGCGGGCGTTGGGCTACACCGGCTCCCCCGAGTCGCTTGACTCGGCCGTGTCGCCGCGGGGTTACCGCCTGCTGGCGAAGGTGCCGCGGCTGCCGAACACGGTGATCGAGCGGCTGGTCGAGCACTTCGGCGGGCTGCAGAAGCTGCTCGCCGCCAGCGTGGACGACCTCCAGGCGGTCGACGGTGTCGGCGAGGCCCGCGCCCGCTCGGTCCGCGAGGGCCTGTCGCGTCTCGCGGAGTCCTCGATCCTCGAACGGTACGTGTAGGCGCACCGCCCGACGCCGGTCCCGCGGCCAGTCCCGCAAGGGCGGCAGCCCGCCCTCTGCCCTGCCGCGGGTCCCGCGGAGGCAGTCCCCGCCGCCGGCCCCCGCCCTCAGTCCTGCGACAGCACGAACGGCACGCTCTTGGCGCCGTAGCCCGGCAGTTGGGCCTGCGCCAGGTAGTTGCCCGGCGCGGCCTGCGCGCCCTTGGGGGCGGCGCACCGCGGGGAGCTGGTCTTGGCGCTCCAGCGCAGCGTGTAGGCGGTGGTGCCGTGCGCGGGCACCTGGAGCAGATACGCCGACGCGTTGGCCGGGCAGTCGTCGGACGCCCACACATGGCTGCTGTCGGGGGTCTTGGTGACGGTGAAGACCGCGCTGCGGGGGCCGAAGTCCAGCTTGCAGGTGACGGCGCCGGAGTTGGTGGCGCGCAGTTGGAAGACCGGGGTCTCGCCGGGCGCATAGGCGTTCTTCGCGCTGGCCAGGGACAGCGAGACCGTGCCGGGTGAGCAGGTGGGCAGCGTCGAGCCGGCCGGGACCTGGTCGTCGGCCGAGCCCGTACCCGCGCTCGCGGCGCCGCCGGCGGTCGTGGTGCCGCCCGCGCCGGCGCCCGCGGACGTACCCGCCGAGGTGCCACCGGTCGTACCGGCGGTGTCGCCGCCGGACGCGCCGGCCGCGGCGCCGGCCGAGCCGCCGTCGGAAGTGCCGTCGCCCGTACCGCCGTTGGAGTCCGTGCCGCCGTTCGCGGGGTCGGTGTCCCGACCGCCGGGGCGCCCGCTGATGTGGGTGCCGCTGGGCACGGGTCCCGCGGTGATGGTCGCCGCCGGGCTGTGCGAACCGGTGGGCGAGGAGGAGCCCTTGCCGTCGCTCCCACCGCCGCCGCCCGATGTCACCGCCCAGATCGCCAGCACGGCGATCAGCGCCACGACGGCGAACATCACTGTCCGCCGCCGCCAGTAGATGGTCGACGGGAGAGGTCCGACGGGATTGCGCAACGAGCCCACACCCGAACTCTAGGGGAGATCACCCGTGTGCCGCCGCAACACCCGCCGCTCGGTGGCCCGTCTTTGCCGATGATCACCTTTACGTCGGCAACCGGTCGCTGTCAGTGGCGTGTGCGAGGATCGCGAGGCGATGAGCACAGACCTCCACCACACCCCCGAGTCCGCGACCGCCACCGACCCGGCCTCCGCCGGCACCCCGCGTGCGGCCGCGCTGCACGACCTGGTCATCGACTGGTTCGGCGATCACGCCCGCGACCTGCCGTGGCGCCGCCCGGACGCGGGCGCCTGGTCGGTCATGGTCAGCGAGTTCATGCTCCAGCAGACCCCGGTGGTCCGGGTGCTGCCGGTGCACGAGCAGTGGCTGGCCCGCTGGCCGCGCCCCGCCGACCTGGCCACCGAGTCACCGGGCGAGGCGGTCAGAGCCTGGGGCAGGCTCGGCTATCCGCGCCGGGCCCTGCGGCTGCATGCCGCGGCCGGCGCGATAGCGCAGCGGCACGGCGGCGAAGTGCCGCGCGAGCACGCGGAATTGCTGGCGCTGCCCGGGGTCGGTGAATATACGGCGGCGGCGGTCGCGTCGTTCGCGTACGGGCGGCGGCACATCGTGCTCGACACGAATGTGCGGCGGGTCTTCGCCCGGGTCGTGACCGGCACGGCGCACCCGCCCAATGCGACGACGGCCGCCGAGCGCCGTACGGCGGCGGGCCTGCTGCCCGCCGACGAGGCGACGGCGGCGCGCTGGGCGGCGGCCACCATGGAGTTGGGCGCACTGGTGTGCACCGCCCGCTCCCCCCAGTGCGGGCAGTGCCCGGTGGCGGCGCTGTGCGCCTGGCGGCTCGCCGGTTCGCCCCCGCACGACGGGCCGCCGCGCCGCGGGCAGTCGTACGCCGGGACCGACCGGCAGGTACGCGGCAGGCTGCTCGCCGTCCTGCGCGCCTCACGGGGGCCCGTACCGCAGGCCGCGCTCGACGCGGTGTGGCACGAGCCGGTGCAGCGGGCCAGGGCACTGGACGGCCTGGTCGAGGACGGCCTGGTCGAACCCCTCGCCAACGGCGTCTACCGCCTCCCGGTCTGACCCCGCCCGCCGCCGACCGCCACCTTCCGCCGACCCGCCCGCGCGGCACCTCCCGCCGGGCGGGCCGCACCGCCAACCCCCTTGGCAGGGCACACAAGCCGCCCATTTATCAGCTACTTCACCCCCTTTGCCCGATTCGCTCGGCTGCCGTTACACAACCGATGGGTTGCTGTGCGTCCGCTGTGCTCTCGTGGTGGCGGAAGCCTGACATCCGGTCCGTAATTTCGAGGGACGCCGGGGGGAAACCTCCGGCTGCGACACGGCGAAACGCCCGGTCGCAGCGGTTTTCTGGGCGGATCGGGGCGGAGAGACATGGCGGCGAGCGGCACGGTATTGGAGTTCGAGGAGTACGTCAGGAGCCGGCAGGACGCCCTGCTGCGCAGCGCCCGCCGCCTCGTACCGGACCCGATCGACGCCCAGGACCTCGTACAGACCGCGCTGGTGCGCACCTACCCCCGCTGGGACGGCATCGCCGACAAGACGCTGGCGGACGCGTACATGCGCCGGGTGATGATCAACACCAGAACCGAGTGGTGGCGCAACCGCAAACTCGACGAGGTGCCGGTCTGCGACCTGCCCGAGCCCAGCGTCGACGACGGCGCCGAGCAGCGCGCCGACCGGGAGATGCTGCGGGACGTGCTGGCCGTGCTGTCCCCCAAGCAGCGGCAGGTCGTCGTGCTGCGCCACTACGGCCAGCTGACGACCGAGGAAACCGCGCAGGCGCTGGGCATGTCCACCGGTACGGTGAAGAGCACGCTGCACCGGGCGCTCGCCCGGCTGCGCCATGAACTGGAACACGGCAGTTACGGCTACACGCGACCGGAGGCGATGTGCGCCGCCTAAGACCCGGAACCGCCGCGATGGGCGCGCTGACCTGCGCGTGCGTCGTGGTGACGGGCTGCGGTACGACCGGAACCGGCGTCCGCAGGGAGGGTCCCGCGCCCTCCCCCACCGTGAAGCGGCCGTCCACCGCCATGGCGCCGGCCATCGCCCGCGATCCGCAGGCGCTGGCCACCATGGTCCGCCGGGACAGCAGCGTCAGCCAGGATGTGCGCGAGGACCTGACACCGTGCGCGGGCAACACCTATCCGATGGCCACCGACACCGGCGACCTCACCGAGGGTGACGGCCCCGACCTGGTGGTCAACGTCACGACCTGCGGAGACGGCCTCGGCGTGGCCGCGTACGTCTACCGTATGGTGAACGGCAAATACCAGAACGTCTTCGCCGACGAGCGCCCGCCGGTGTACGGCAGCGTCGAGGACGGGCAGCTGCAGATCATCCACGAGGTGTACAAGGTGGACGACCCGGTGACGTTTCCGACCGGGCAGGAGTCGGTGCTGTACGCGTGGCGCGGCGGCCGGTTCGTCCAGGTCTCCCGCAGCTACGCCGGCTTCGACGCGCCCACGCCGACCGTGCGGCCCGAGCCGACGTCCACGGATCCGGCGCCGCGGCCCGACTCCGACCCGCTCGACCCGGACCTGCCCGGCGCCTCGGCCTCGCCGTCGGCGGCCGGGCCGGCCGCCGGGCGGCGGTAGTCCATGGCCGCCACCCATGTCCTCTTCGTCGAGGACGACGACGTCATCCGCGAGGCCACCACGCTCTCCCTGGAGCGCGACGGCTTCCAGGTCACCGCCGCGCCCGACGGCCTGACCGGACTCGACGCCTTCCGCGCCCAGCGGCCCGACCTCGCGCTGCTCGACGTGATGGTGCCGGGTCTTGACGGGGTCAGCCTGTGCCGGCGGATCAGGGACGAGTCGACCGTCCCGGTCATCATGGTCTCGGCCCGCGCCGACGCCATCGACATCGTGCTCGGCCTGGAGGCCGGCGCCGACGACTATGTGACCAAGCCCTTCGACGGCGCCGTGCTGGTCGCCCGGATCCGGGCGGTGCTGCGCCGCTTCCGCGCCAGCGCCGCCGACGACCCGCAGGACGCCGGCGCGCTGCTGTCCTTCGGCGACATCGCGATCGACCCGGAGGGCATGGAGGTCACCCGGGCCGGCGAACGCCTCGCGCTGACCCCCACCGAGATGCGGCTGCTGCTGGAATTCGCCGCCACCCCCGGCACCGTGCTGTCCCGCGACCGGCTGCTGACCCGGGTGTGGGACTACGAATGGGGCGGCGACACCCGGGTGGTGGACGTGCACGTCCAGCGGCTGCGGGCCAAGGTCGGCCAGGACCGTATCGAGACCGTACGCGGCTTCGGCTACAAGCTGCGGGCCTGACCAGCGATGGCCCCGCGTTTCCCTCCCACCCTCACGCTGCGCTGGAAGCTCAGTGCCGCCATCGCCGCGGTGTCCGCGCTGGTCGTCGTCGTCCTGAGCCTGGTCGTGCACAACGCGGCCCGGGTCAGCATGATCAACAGTGCCAGGGACGTCCAGGACGAGCGGGTGCAGTCCGCGCTGCGGATCTACGAGACCAACGGCCGGCTGGTCTTCTACGCCACCCTCAACGACCCCGCCCTGCCGCCCGAGTTGAAGGCGTACGCCGCCAAGGGCCAGCGCGCCACCTTCGTCCAGCAGACCCGCTCGGGCCTGGTCGTCTGGGCCGAGACGCCGGCGGGCACCGGGAAGGTGCTGTCGCTCAAGACCGGCTTCACCGACCGCTATTCGGTGCTGGTCGACCTCGACAGGACCCTGGTGCTCGGCTCGGTCACCGTCGTGCTCGGCGGTACGGCCATCGGCGTGTTCGTCGGCGGGCGCATGTCGCGGCGGCTGCGGAAGGCGGCGACCGCCGCGCGCAAGGTCGCCGACGGCGACACGCAGGTCCGGGTGCGCGAGGCCATCGGCGGCCGGGGCCGCGACGAGACCGACGAGCTGGCCAGGGCCGTCGACGCGATGGCCGACGCGCTGCAACTGCGTCTTGAGGCCGAGCGGCGGGTCACCGCTGACATCGCGCACGAACTGCGCACTCCGGTGACCGGCCTGGTCACCGCCGCCGAGCTGCTCCCGCCCGGCCGCCCCTCGGAGCTGGTACGCGACCGGGTGCACGCGCTGCGCACCCTGGTCGAGGACGTCCTGGAGGTCGCCCGCCTGGACGGCGCCGCGGAACAGGCCGACCTCCAGGAGGTGGCCCTCGCGGAATTCGTCCGCCGCCGGGTGCCGGTGCTCGCCCCGCAGGCCACCATCACCGTCGCCGAGGACGCCGTCGTCCAGACCGACCCGCGCCGCCTCGAACGCGTCCTGGGCAATCTGCTGGCCAATGCCGCCCGGCACGGCGGCGCCCCCATCGACGTCCTGGTCGACGGCCCCTTCCTGCGGGTGCGCGACCACGGCCCCGGCTTCCCCCCCGACATGCTCCGCGAGGGGCCGAGCCGCTTCCGTACCGGCTCCACCGACCGCTCCGGCGGCGGCCACGGACTCGGCCTGACCATCGCCACCGGCCAGGCCCGCGTCCTCGGCGCCCGCCTCACCTTCCGCAACGCGCCCCTGACGGACGGCGGCGGCGCGGTGGCGCAGTTGCTGCTGCCGCGCTGAGCGTCACCGCCTGGACCGGGGGCGGGCCGGAGCAGTGCGCCGGCCCGGATCCCGGCCCGGGCTCCCGCTCGGGTCCCGGCTCAGGCCCCCGCCCTGGGCTCGGCTCACCCCTCCCCCGGCACGTCCAGGACGGCCTTGCCCAGGACGCGGCGGGACAGCAGGGCCTCGACCGCTTCCGGGGCGCGGTGCCAGGGGCCGCGCCAGCCGATCCGCGGGGTCAGGGCGCCGGCTTCGAGCAGCCGGACGAGCCGGCCGAGGTCGGGGCCGAAGGTGGGGCCGTAGACGGGGTTGCCGACCATGAAGACCTCCAGGCGTTTGCGGCCGCCCTTGCGGCGCTCCTCCTCGAAGTCGAAGGTGGTCGGTTCGAGGGAGGCCTTGCCGACGCTCTGGAGGACGCCGCCGTCCTCCAGCAGCCCGAAGGCCTCGGCGAGCTGCGGGCCGCCGACGTTGTCGAGGACGCCGAAGACCGGGGCGCCGACCTGGCCCGGGCCGATGACGACCTCGGCGGCGCCCAGTTCGCGCAGCCCTTCCCCGCGGGCCCGGCTGCCGACCGAGGCGATGACGTGGGCGCCGGCCAGGGCGGCGAGCTGCACGGCGAACCGCCCGACGCCCCCGGATGCGCCGGTGACCAGGACGCGGCGGCCGAGGACCGGGCCGAGGTCGCGTACGGCACGCAGCGCGGAGACGCCGGCGGCCGGCAGGGTGCTCGCCGTACCGAGGTCGACGGAGTCGGGCACGACGGCCAGGTGCCCGGTGTCGGCCGCACGCCGCTCGGCCCAGCCGCCGGCCGCCCAGCCGAAGGACACCACCCGGGCGCCGGGCGGCGGCCCGGACCCGTCGGCGGCCGGCTCCAGCACGACGCCTGCCGCGTCCAGGCCCATGACGGTGCCGGCCGGGGTGCGGTCGGCCGCGTAGGCGGCCTCGGCGAAGTTCAGCGACACCGCGTGCACCTCGATCAGGGCCTGCCCGGCCACCGGGACCGGCTCGGGGACCTCGCCCAGCCGGAGGCCGGACGGTGCCGCGGGGTCGTGGATCAGTGCGCGCATGGCGTTCCTTCGCGAGGGGCGTTCAGTGCGGGAGGGCGGCGTGCTGTTCGAGGTGGGCGGCCACCGCCGCCGGGTCCTCCAGCGGCAGCGGGTAGACGATCAGCCGGTCGGTGCCGAGGTCGGCGTAGCGCCGGGCGTTGTCCGCGTCGACCGGCGACATCTGCATGAAGCTGATCTCCAGCGGGCCGAGCCACCCCGGCCGTTCCACCTCGGCGGCGGCCCTGCGCAGCCCGTCGAGGTGCGCGGCCAGGTCGGCGGGGCCCGCCCCGTTGCCGAGCCAGCCGTGGCCGCGGGCGACGGCCCGCCGGAAGGCCGCGGGGCTGTGCCCGCCGACCACGATCCGCGGACCGCCGGGACCCATTGGCCGCGGGTGGGCGTCGACGTGCGCGAAGGACACGTAACGCCCCTGGTAGGAGGGCGCGGGCTCGTTCCACAGCGCACGCATCGCGTCGATGTACTCGTCGGTGCGCCGGCCGCGCTCGGCGTACGGCACGCCCACGGCGGTCATCTCGGGTTCGAGGTATCCGGCGGCGACGCCGAGCAGCAGCCGGCCGCCGCTGAGCACGTCCAGGCTGGCGGCCTGCTTGGCGAGGACCAGCGGATTGCGCTGCGGCAGGATGACGATGCCGGTGCCCAGCTCCAGCCGTTCGGTGACCGCGGCCACGTAGGCCAGGTGCACCAGCGGGTCGAGGATCGGGTCGGTCGGCTCCATCGGCGCGTCGGGGGTACGCGGGCTGGGCAGCACGACATGCTCGCCCGCCCACCACGACCGGTAGCCCAACTCCTCGGCCAGCCGGGCCATTCGTACCGTCTCGGCCGGTCCCAGCGTGGCCTTGGCGTTCAGTCCGTTGACGCCCAGTTCCATCGGCAACCACCTCCACCGATCATCCTGGGTCGGCACCGCGGCCCTGTCCAAGAGCTGCTGTCATAGCCTTCCGCTATGGATGTCCACGTCCGGGATCTGCGGTATTTCGTGGCGGTCGCGGAGGAGTTGAGCTTCACGCGGGCCGCGGCCGAGCGGCTGTCCATCGCGCAGCCGACGCTGAGCCGGCAGATCCGGCAGCTGGAGGCGTCGCTGCGGACACCGCTGTTCGTACGCGACCGGCGCGCGGTCGCGCTGACCGCCGCGGGACGGGAGCTGCTGCCGTACGCCCGCGGGCTGATCGAGCAGTGGGAGGCCGCGCAGGGTGCCGTGGCCGGCGCGGCGGCGGCGCACGGCACGACGCTGACCGTCGGCTTCCAGACCACCATCGGGCGCGGCCTCATCCCCGGCGTGACGGCGGCGATGGAGCGGCGGCTGCCCGGCTGGCGGCTGCGCTTCCGGCAGATCGGCTGGGCCGACCCGACGGCGGGCCTGGCGGGCGGCGAGGTCGATGTCGCCATCGCGTGGCTGCCGGTGCCGGGGGCCGGCCTGTCGGCGCAGGTGATCGCCACGGAGCAGCGCTGGGTGGCGCTGCCGGCCGGCCACCGGCTGGCCGGCCGGCCCAGCGTGCCGTTCGCGGAACTCGCCGACGAGCCGTTCGTCGCCCTGCCCGCGTCAGCGGGTCCGCTGCGTGCCTTCTGGCTGGGCGAGGACCGGCGCACCACCCCGGCCACGGTCGCGGCGACCGCGGAAACCGCCGACGAGGCCTTCGAGGCGGTCGCCTCCGGTCTGGCGGTGGTCCTCCTCTCGGCCGGCAACGCCGAGATCTACCACCGCGACAACGTCATCTGCCGCCCGGTCCCCGACCTCCCCCCGAGCGAACTCGCCGTCCTGTGGCGCACCCCCGACCACCGCGACGCCGTCCGCGTCTTCACGGAGGCGTGCTGCCGCTGCTGCGCGGCACCGTGACGTCACCAGGGGGCGGCCGATGCCGCGCCCTTGCCAACGGCCGGGTGCGTCGAGCGGCAGTGGCGCTCGGCATGTGCGGCCCGCCGGCCGGCCTGGCGTTCGCCACCGGCCGGGCGACGGCACCAGCCCAGGGCTACTCCGGTGACCGACCGGGCTCCGTCACGGAGGAAACCGCGCCGTTCCACATCGGTGTCGCCCGCCTCTCGTGTGTACGGCTCATACGGTTGCGCCGGGACGACAGGTGCCGGCACGCCCGTCGGGACCGCCGTCAGTATCGCCGTCGAGGGGGAGCGGGCCTACGTGCGGACGTACAGCGCCGCCTGGAAGGTCAGGCGGCTGCGGAACGACCCGCGGGTCGAGATCGCGCCGTCCACCGTGAAGGGGAAGCCGACCGGGCCGGCCGTCCGGGCGCGGGCGGTGCTGCTCACGGGTGAGGACGCCGCGCGGGCCGGGCGGGCGCTCGCGCGGAAGTATCCGTTCCTGCACGGCTTCCTCGTCCCCTTCATGCACCGCAGGAAGCACAGGCGACGCTGCACTACGCCCTCACCGTGCCGCCCGCCGAATAGAGCGGGCAGAAAGCCGGCAGCCCCCTCGGGCGGGAACCCGAGGGGGCTGCGGAGCCGGTGTCCGGGCGGGCCGGACCGCAGGTCAGAGCGCGTCGGCCAGCAGCGGCTCGTCCTCGGACTGGGCGGCCGGCTTCGCCGCCGCGCCGCGCAGCGGGCTCTCGATGATGAACCAGGCCGCGAGGAAGCCGAAGACGCTCACCACGGCGCCCCACAGGAAGACCACGTGCGTGCCGGAGGCCACCGCGTGGAAGTACGCGTCCTTGAGCGCCGGCGGGAATTTGGCGATGGTCGCCGGGTCGAGCTGCGCGCCGCCCTTCGTGGCGGCGGCGCCGGCCGCGGTGGAGTCCATACCGTGCTGGACCTTGTGCGAGAACAGCGCGCCGAACAGCGAGACGCCGAAGGAGCCGCCGATCGTACGGAAGAGCGTCGCGGACGACGAGCCGACGCCTATGTCGCGCATCTCGACGCTGTTCTGCGAGATCAGCATGGTGATCTGCATGACGAAGCCCATGCCCGCGCCCAGTACGGCCATGAAGAGGCCGGAGGTGAAGCGGGTGGTGTGGACGTCCATCGTGGACAGCAGGACCAGGCCGACCGTGATCAGCGCGCCGCCGATGATCGGGAAGGCCTTGTAACGGCCGGTGGCGGTGGTGACCCGGCCGGCGACCATGGAGACGGCCATCATCGCGAGCAGCATCGGCAGCAGCAGCAGGCCGGAGTTGGTCGCCGAGGCGCCCTGCACGGTCTGCTGGTAGAGCGGCAGGAAGGTCATCGAGCCGAACATCGTGAAGCCGACGAGGAAGCCGACCAGCGAGATCAGCGAGAAGTTGGAGCTGCGGAAGATCCGCAGCGGCATGATCGGCTCGGGCGCGCGGGTCTCGGCGAAGAGGAAGGCGGCCAGCGAGGCCAGGCCGAGCACCAGCAGGCCGATGATCTGCACGGAGCCCCAGGCGTACTGCGTACCGCCCCAGGTGGTCAGCAGCACCAGCGAGGTGATCGCGACGGTCAGCAGGACGGCGCCGAAGTAGTCGATACGGCCCTTGCTGGGCTTCTTGGGCAGGTGCAGCACGATGGTGACCATCGCGAGGGCGACGACACCGATCGGCAGGTTGATGTAGAAGCTCCAGCGCCAACCCCAGTTGTCGGTGATGGTGCCGCCGACCAGCGGGCCGCCGATCATGGCGATGGCCATGACACCGGCGATCAGGCCCTGGTACTTGCCGCGCTCGCGGGGCGGGATCATCTCGCCGATGATCGCCATCACGCCGACCATCAGACCGCCGGCGCCGAGGCCCTGGAAGGCCCGGAAGGCGATCAGCTGGTCCATCGTCTGCGCCATGCCGGACATCGCGGAGCCGGCCAGGAACAGCACGATCGAGGTGAGGAAGATCCCCTTGCGGCCGTACATGTCGCCGAGCTTGCCCCAGATGGGGGTGGAGGCGGCGGTGGCCAGGGTGTACGCCGTAACGACCCAGGAGAGGTGGTCGAGGCCGCCCAGCTCGCCGACGATGGTCGGCATCGCGGTGCCGACGATCATGTTGTCGAGCATGGCGAGCAGCATCGCGATCAGCAGACCCACCATCACCACACGCACACTGCGCTGGCGCGGCCCGCTCTCGGCCTTGGCGCCGGGCGGCGGCTCCGGCGTGGACGGCTTGGCGGTTTCGGTCTGGGACATGACCGGGTTTCCTCCCCCATGCGAGGGCGGTGTTCCAGTGGTGCTTACTTGCCGCCCGGTTAGTACGTTACGTAGCAGCAAGGTACGTTGTTTACTAGCCGGGCGTCAAGTAAGTGCGTAGCCTCGGAAGAAGGCCCTACCGTGTGGGTTTCGAGCCGGTCGCACTCCCCCCTCGGGAGGCGCGACGAAGTGCAGCAGGAAAGCGACAAGCCAATGGGCACACCGCAGCAGCCGCAGTCACGCAGGGGCGACACGCGCCGCCGTATCCAGCAGGTCGCGCTGGAGCTGTTCGCAGAGCAGGGCTACGAGAAGACCTCGCTGCGGGAGATCGCCGAGCGGCTCGACGTCACGAAGGCGGCGCTCTACTACCACTTCAAGACCAAGGAAGACATCCTCAGCAGCATCGCCGAGGACCTGGCCCGGCCGATGCGCGAGCTGATCACCTGGGCCGAGACCCAGCCGCGCACGCTGGCCACCAAGCAGGAGCTGCTGCGGCGCTACAGCGACATACTGTGGGGTTCGGTCGACCTCTTCCGCTTCTTCCAGGAGAACCAGGCGACCGTGCGCGAGCTGACCATCGGCGAGACCTTCCGCACCAGCGTGAAATCGCTGGGCGGACTGCTCAAGGACCCGGACGCGCCGATCGCCGCGCAGGTGCGCAGCGTCACCGCGCTCTACGCGATGCACGCCGGCATGTTCGTGACGCAGAACGTCGAGGGCGACCCCGAGGAGAAGCGCGCGGCCATCCTCGAAGTCGCCCTCGATCTTGTCGCCCAGTCCGAGGCGAGTCTCCTTACGGGTTGACCCGCCGGCGGCCGGTTGACGCCTCAGCGTCCGTCACGCGTTCACACCGTGGGCGCGCAGGAAGTGCAGCGGCTCGACGGAGGAGCCGTAGTACGGGGTGGTACGGACCTCGAAGTGCAGGTGCGGGCCGGTCGAATTGCCGGTGGAGCCGGACTTGCCGATCTCCTGGCCGGTGATGACCTGCTGGCCGACGTGCACACCGATGTGCGACAGGTGGCCGTACTGCGTGTACAGCTGCGACCCGTGCTTGATCACGATGTTGTTGCCGTACGCGCCGCCCCAGCCCGCCGTCACGACGGTGCCGGTGTGCGCGGCCCGCACCGAGGTGCCGGTCGGCACGACGAAGTCCTGGCCGGAGTGGGTGTTGACCCAGTGCTTGCCGACCTGGTGGTAGCCGGCGCCGAGCACGTAGTGGGCCGCCGGGGTCTCCCAGCCGGCGATCCGCGCCTTGCGGTCGGCGGCGGCCTTCTCGGCCGCCCGCTTCGTGGCGTCGGCAGCCGCCTTCGCCTTGGCCTTGGCCGCCGCGGCGGCGTCCTTCTGGCCGGCCGCCTGCTTCGCCAGCACGTCCGCGACGGTGCTCGGGGCCGAGGCGGCGACGGGCGCCGCCTCGTGCTGCGCACCGGCGGCGAACGCCGCGGTGGAGCCGAGCGCGAGCGCCGCGACCATTCCGCCGGTCACTACGGCCACCCGGCCGCGGTTGACGGACTTCGGGGTGCGGTTCTTCTTCGTCGAGAGCGAGAGCTTACGCATGCAGAAACAACCTCACTGGTGGGGGTACGGGGCCCGGGGTGCGGCCTCGCTCCACCTTGGTAACCCGGGCTGCGACGGCCCGGCAAACACCGGTCCTCCTACCGGGGGTCGTAGGTGCCGCCGGTCCGCGCCGGGGCGGAATCGGGGCCGAAAACCGGTGAATAGTCCGTTTCGCCCACCTGGTGGAGGGGCCTGGCGGCGACTAATCCCGGTAGTACGTGGCGCGCGTCACGTGCGGCACCTCACCCGGCAGGGCTTCCGACGCCCCTCCGGAGTGCCCCTCGCCCCGGTCCCGCGACCTCCCCCGGCGGGCCTGCCCGCGCGGTTTCCCGCGCCCTGGAGGGGTGGCGGACCTCGCCGCCGCGGGAGAGGACGTCCGCCCAGGGGCGCGGGCAGCCGGCCACCGCCGGAAGGTCCGGGGACGGGCCGGCCCGACCGGGCATGCAGAAAGGCCCCGGCCCCGGAGCCCTTGCGGGATCCGGGGCCGAGGCCCGGTGTTCTGTCGGCGCCGGAGGCGCTCAGCCCTCCTTGGAGAGGTTGGGGGTCTCGACCGGCGGGGCGTCCGCCACCGTGACCTTCTCCTCGCCGCGGAAGGTGAACGTCGCCGTCTCACCCTCGCCCTCGACCTCCACCACCACGATGTGGCCGGGGCGCAGCTCGCCGAACAGGATCTTCTCGGACAGCGAGTCCTCGATCTCCCGCTGGATCGTCCGCCGCAGCGGCCTCGCGCCCATGACCGGGTCGTAGCCGCGCTTGGAGAGCAGTTCCTTGGCCTCCAGGCTCAGCTCGATGCCCATGTCGCGGTCGCGCAGCCGCTCGTCCACCGCACCGATCATCAGGTCGACGATCTGGAGGATGTCGTCCTGGCTGAGCTGCGGGAAGACGATGACGTCGTCCACACGGTTGAGGAACTCGGGGCGGAAGTGCTGCTTGAGCTCGTCGCTGACCTTGTTCTTCATCCGCTCGTACCCGGACTTCGTGTCGCCCTGGGCCGCGAAGCCCAGGTTGAAGCCCTTGGAGATGTCGCGGGTGCCGAGGTTGGTGGTCATGATGATCACCGTGTTCTTGAAGTCCACGACCCGGCCCTGGGAGTCGGTCAGCCGACCGTCCTCCAGGATCTGCAACAGGCTGTTGAAGATGTCGGGGTGGGCCTTCTCGACCTCGTCGAAGAGCACCACGGAGAACGGCTTGCGGCGCACCTTCTCGGTGAGCTGGCCGCCCTCCTCGTACCCGACATAGCCGGGCGGGGAGCCGAAGAGCCGCGAGACGGTGTGCTTCTCGCTGAACTCGGACATGTCGAGCGAGATCAGCGCGTCCTCGTCGCCGAAGAGGAACTCGGCGAGCGCCTTGGACAGCTCGGTCTTACCGACACCGGACGGGCCGGCGAAGATGAACGAGCCACCGGGGCGCTTGGGGTCCTTCAGACCCGCGCGGGTGCGGCGGATCGCCTTGGACAGCGCCTTGACGGCGTCCTTCTGCCCGATGATGCGCTTGTGGAGCTCGTCCTCCATGTGCAGCAGCCGGGAGGACTCCTCCTCGGTCAGCTTGAAGACCGGGATGCCGGTGGCGGTGGCGAGGACCTCGGCGATCAGGTCGCCGTCGACCTCGGCGACGACATCCATGTCGCCGGCCTTCCACTCCTTCTCCCGCTTGGCCTTCGCGGCGAGCAGCTGCTTCTCGTTGTCCCGCAGGGACGCGGCCTTCTCGAAGTCCTGCGAATCGATCGCGGACTCCTTCTCCCGGCGCACTTCGGCGATCTTCTCGTCGAACTCGCGCAGGTCCGGCGGCGCCGTCATCCGGCGGATACGCATCCGGGAGCCGGCCTCGTCGATCAGGTCGATGGCCTTGTCCGGCAGGAAGCGGTCCGAGATGTAGCGGTCGGCCAGCGTGGCGGCCTGCACCAGGGCCTCATCGGTGATGGACACCCGGTGGTGGGCCTCGTACCGGTCGCGCAGGCCCTTGAGGATCTCGATGGTGTGCGGCAGCGACGGCTCGGCGACCTGGATGGGCTGGAAGCGGCGTTCGAGGGCCGCGTCCTTCTCCAGGTACTTGCGGTACTCGTCGAGCGTGGTCGCACCGATGGTCTGCAGCTCGCCCCGGGCCAGCATCGGCTTGAGGATCGAGGCCGCGTCGATCGCGCCCTCGGCGGCGCCGGCGCCGACCAGGGTGTGCAGCTCGTCGATGAACAGGATGATGTCGCCGCGGGTGCGGATCTCCTTGAGGACCTTCTTCAGGCGCTCCTCGAAGTCACCGCGGTAGCGCGAGCCGGCCACCAGGGCACCCAGGTCGAGCGTGTAGAGCTGCTTGTCCTTGAGCGTCTCGGGCACCTCGCCCTTGACGATCGCCTGGGCCAGGCCCTCCACGACGGCGGTCTTGCCGACGCCGGGCTCGCCGATGAGGACCGGGTTGTTCTTGGTCCGGCGGGACAGCACCTGCATGACCCGCTCGATTTCCTTCTCGCGCCCGATGACCGGGTCGAGTTTGGTCTCTCTGGCGGCCTGGGTCAGGTTGCGGCCGAACTGGTCGAGAACGAGCGAGGTCGAGGGAGTGCCCTCGGCCGGCCCGCCGGCCGTGGCCGACTCCTTGCCACCCGAATAACCGGAGAGCAGCTGGATGACCTGCTGCCTGACCCGGTTCAGATCGGCGCCCAGCTTCACCAGGACCTGGGCTGCGACGCCCTCGCCCTCGCGGATCAGGCCGAGCAGGATGTGCTCGGTGCCGATGTAGTTGTGGCCCAGCTGAAGAGCCTCGCGGAGCGACAGCTCCAGGACCTTCTTGGCCCGGGGGGTGAAGGGGATGTGGCCGGACGGGGCCTGCTGGCCCTGGCCGATGATCTCCTCCACCTGCTGGCGGACCGCCTCAAGAGAAATCCCGAGGCTCTCCAGGGCCTTAGCGGCGACACCCTCACCCTCGTGGATCAGGCCCAGGAGGATGTGCTCGGTGCCGATGTAGTTGTGGTTGAGCATCCGGGCTTCTTCCTGAGCCAGGACGACAACCCGCCGCGCGCGGTCGGTGAACCTCTCGAACATCGTTAATCGCTCCTCAGAGCGGTCGGGCAGTGAGGGGTCGGTCCCCTCCCTGTCCTTCCGCATGCTAGTCCCGCACAGCGGCGCCGCTCACGTATCCACCCCCGCTGCCGCGGGGAAGCTGCGCTACCGGCTGACGTCACTCCCACAACCTCGATGGTGCGAGACGATGTTCCCGCAGGCCAGGCGAATACCTCTTTATCAACTACGCCCGTGGCGAACGCCTGCCCCGCCTGCCGCCGCATCATCCCTTCCCACTAGGTACTTCTTACCCTCCGCGACCGACAGTCCACACCGGATGTCCGGCAGGTGTGCGCTACGGGCGAACAACCGTGCGCCGGGACGAACACTTCAAGCCGGACGCCCCCTGTCCGGAATCGTACATTCCGCACACCGTACGCGTTCACCCGTGAGCGGTACGTAACCCCGGTGCGCCGCCGCAGTTGCACGGGCATGGACTGGTACGAGCACGAGCTGGGGTGGCCGCTGTCGGGGGCGCTGCCGCCGGGGCTGGTCACCGGGGTGCGGTTCGACGCGCTCGATGTGCCGGTGGCGGTCGGGTACGCGCTGCTGAGCCGCTTCGCGCGGCCCGGCCGGCTGGGGCCGGTGGCGCTCGACGGGCGCCGGGTCCTGCTGCTGGTGGCGGCGGGCGCCGCGGACGAGCTGCCGGGGCTGCTGGAATGGCTGGAGTGGGGCGGCGTCCCGCTGGACGTGGCCGCGCTGGGCGCGGGGCAGGAGATGCGGGCGCCGGCGCACCCCGAGTGGGGCCGCCGGGAGGCCGCATACGACCGGTCGGAGCCGGTATGGCTGCGGCCTCCCCGACCGGGCGTCGAGGTGGAGGCCACGCTGCCCGCGCTGCGGTTCGCCCGAGGAGCCGATGGATCGGGGGTTCCCATCGGTCTTCCGGCGCTTGTCGCCGCGCTGGCGACGGCCTGCCACCGGAGCGCGCTGCGGGCGCACACCCAGGATCAGCCGTGGGCCTTCTCGTACGCCTCGCGGATCGTGGCCGGCACCCGGCCGCGGTCGTTGACCTCGTAGCCCTTCTCCTTCGCCCAGGCGCGGATCTTGGCGGTGTCGGGACCCGACGCTCCGCCGCCGCGTACCGCCTTGGTACGCCCGCGCCCGACGCGGCCACCGGTCCTGCGACCACTGTCCGTGTACGGGTTCAGCAGCCCCCGCAGCTTGTCGGCATTCGCCGTGGTGAGGTCGATCTCGTACGTCACTCCATCGAGGGCGAACGTCACGGTCTCGTCCGCCTCACCACCGTCGAGGTCGTCTACGAGAAGGACCTGAACCTTCTGTGCCACCGGCTTCCCTTTCATCGAAAACGGATTAACGGTAAAAGCAAAGCGCCTTTGCGTGAAAAACACAAACCCCTTGCACGAAGACGTCCGCCCGAGACCGTGCGATCCGGACAAACCGGAACGTCACAGTTGCAGCAGCATGCGGCTGTTGCCCAAGGTGTTCGGTTTCACTCGCTCCAGGTCCAGGAACTCCGCGACTCCCTCGTCATTGGAACGCAGCAGCTCTCCGAAGACATCGCCGTCCACCGGGGTGTCCCCGGTCTCACGGAAGCCGTGCTTCGCGAAGAAGTCCACTTCGAACGTGAGGCAGAAAATTCGGCGCACTCCCAGCCACCGTGCGGTCTGCAGCAACTTCGCCAGCAACTGGTGCCCGACACCCGCACCCCGCAGTGCCGGGTCCACCGCAAGCGTCCTGACCTCGGCCAGGTCCTCCCACATCACATGCAGCGCGCCGCACGCGACGACCGCCGCGTCCTCGTCCCGTTCCGCGACCCAGAACTCCTGGATGTCCTCATAAAGCGTCACCGTCGGCTTGTCGAGCAGGATGCGGTCACGCACATACGAGTCCAGCAAGCTCCGCACCGCGGGGACATCGGCGGTGCGGGCCCTGCGGATGGTGACGTCATTCGACACGAGGGGCATGGACGGACGCTATCGTCCTTCTGCTTCCGTCGGAGCCGAGGGGTCCACGGACTGGATGACGCGCATTGCGTCGCGGACCGCTTCACGCTGTTCCGGCGACATCATGCCGAAGAAGTGCACGAGGGCCGCGGCGGGGTTGTCGCTCGCGGCCCAGGCTTCGTTCATCAGTGCGGCTGAGTATGCGGCTCTTGTCGATACCGCCTCATAGCGATAAGCGCGGCCATCCGCCTCCCTGCGCAGCCACCCCTTCTGGCGCAGGTTGTCCATTACGGTCATCACGGTGGTGTAGGCGATGGTCCTGTCCCGCGCCAGGTCCTCAAGAACCTCACGAACGGTAACCGGACGGTTCCACGCCCACACCCGGGTCATGACGGCGTCTTCGAGGTCTCCCAATGGCCGGGGCACACTCGGAATACTAGGCGCTGGTAAGGCTGAATGCCCGGAATGCGAACCTGCCGGGGATTCGGGCTCAGCGGTCCTCCGCCGGCGCGGCCTGGCGCGCGGCCTCCGCCTGGGCGAAGGCGGCGTCCACTGCGGCGTCCTCCCGGGCCTTGTTGGCGCCGCCCTGGTGCTTGATCATTGTGACGATCACACAGGTGAAGAAGATCGCCATTACCAGCGGCGGCACGATCGCGGAAACATAGTCCATGCGGTCAGGGTAGCCACGCCGTCCCGGCGCCATGCATACGGGTGCCCCGGCAGCGGGGGGAACACCCGTATGGGCGGCGCGAAAGGCGCGGAAGGCGCGGAAGGCCGGTCCCGCGCGCCCCGGCCCCCCTCAGCAGGAGGCGCGGCGCGGGCCCACCAGGGCGGCCAGCGCGGCCATGGCGTCGTCGTCCTCGCGGCGGGGCGCGGGGCGGCGCCCGGGCGGCCAGATCTCGGCGGGGGTCGGCGTACGGCGGCCCGGGTCCGGTTCCGCGGGCTTCGGGGTGCCCGGCGCCGGCGGGGTCGCGGGCTTGGGCGCGGGTTCGGCGTCGGGCCTTTCGTCGGCGGCGGACGGGCCGGGGAGGGCGAGCAGGCGGCGCGGCGCGGGCATATGGGCCTCCAGACGCAGTCGTACGTCGTTGTCTGCCAGGTTTTCGCAGTGGCGCAGCAGTGCGGTACGCCGGTGGTACTCCGGGCTGCCGGTGGCCTGCGCGCGCAGCAGGCGCAGCGCCGCGAGGTCGTCGGCGCCCGGCAGGTATCCGGTGCCCACGGCGGCGGTGAGCCGTTCCAGGAAGCCGGCCGCGGAGCCGGGCAGCGCGTCGCGGTAGCGGCGCAGCTCCGCCAGCAGGAAGGCGCGCAGCCGTCCCGCCTCCTGGACCGCGTCGTCCACCGCCTCGGCGAGCCTGAGGTAGTCCTGGACGTACTCGGCCGGGCGGGGCACGGCGGCTGCGGTCGCCACAGCGCCCGCGGGGGTCCTGCTGGGGTGCAGCACCTCCGCGAGGGCGCGCCGCAGCACTCGCAGCTCGTCCGCGCTGAACGCCATGCCGCCTCGGTTTCCGTGTGGCGTAGGCATGACTGGACTTTAAGTGCTAAGCGGACAAATGCCCCGCAATACCCTCATCCCGGTGTGTTCACCCCGGGGTGAGGACAGCACGAGAGGTCGCGCCGCCGGCAGCCGGTGAGCCGAAGGACGCGCCGGAGGCGGAAAGGCGGCGGAAAAGCAATCAGGTGGTCGAGATATTGCGTTCGTAGACCAGGCGGAGCCCGATCAGGGTCAGCCACGGCTCGTGCGTGTCGATGATCGAGGCCTCGTTCAGCACCAGCGGGGCCAGTCCGCCGGTGGCGATGACCGTGACGTCGTCCGGGTCGGCGGCCAGTTCGCGGGCCATCCGCTCGGCGATTCCGTCGGCCTGGCCCGCGAAGCCGTAGAGGATGCCGGACTGCATGGCCTCGATCGTGTTCTTGCCGATCACGCTGCGCGGCCTGGCCAGCTCGATCTTGCGCAGCTGGGCGCCGCGCACCCCGAGCGCGTCCACCGAGATCTCGATACCCGGCGCAATGGCGCCGCCGATGTATTCGCCGCGCGCCGACACCGCGTCGAAGGTGGTGGCGGTGCCGAAATCCACCACGATGCACGGGCCGCCGTAGAGATGGACAGCGGCCAGCGAATTGATGATCCGGTCGGAGCCCACCTCCTTGGGGTGGTCCACCAGGATCGGCACCCCGGTCTTGACGCCGGGCTCGACCAGCACGGCCGGCACGTCGCCGTAATAGCGCCGGGTGACCTCGCGCAGCTCGTGCAGCACCGACGGCACCGTCGAGCAGATCGCGATGCCGTCGATGCCGTCGCCGAGGTCCCCCAGCAGCGGATGCATGCCCATCAGGCCCTGGAGGAGCACCGCCAGCTCGTCCGCGGTGCGCCGCGCGTCGGTGGAGATCCGCCAGTGCTCGACGATCTCCTCGCCGTCGAAGAGTCCGAGGACGGTGTGGGTGTTGCCGACGTCGATGGTGAGCAGCATCCGCCTCTACGCTTCCGCTCGCAGGTCGAGGCCGATGTCCAGGATCGGCGAGGAGTGCGTCAGCGCGCCCACCGCCAGGAAGTTGACGCCGGTCTCCGCATAGGCGCGGGCGGTCTCCAGGGTGAGCCGTCCCGAGGACTCAAGGAAGGCCCGGCCGCCGACAATGGCGACGGCCTCCGCGGTCTCGGCCGGGGTGAAGTTGTCCAGCAGGATCAGGTCGGCGCCGGCGTCCAGCACCTCGCGCACCTGGTGCAGGGTGTCGACCTCGACCTCGATCGGCACATCGGGGAATTCCTCCCGCACCAGCTTGAAGGCCTGGGCGACACCGCCGGCGGCCACCACGTGGTTGTCCTTGACCAGGGCCGCGTCCGAGAGCGACATGCGGTGGTTGGCGCCGCCGCCGCAGCGCACCGCGTACTTCTCCAGCGCCCGCAGGCCCGGGGTGGTCTTGCGGGTGTCGCGCACCTGCGCCCTGGTGCCCTCCAGCAGGTCCGCCCAGGCGCGGGTGGCGGTCGCGATGCCGGACAGCCGGCACAGCAGGTTGAGCGCGCTGCGCTCGGCGGTCAGCAGGTCGCGGGTCCTGGTGCGTACGGTCAGCAGCTTCTGGCCCGCCGCGACCCGGTCGCCGTCCTCCACGTGCCGCTCGACCTCGAACTCGTCGGTGCAGACGACCGACAGCACCGCCTCCGCGACCCGCAGGCCCGCGACCGTACCGGCCTCGCGGGCGGTGAAGTCGCCGACCGCGAGAGCCTCCTCGGGCACGGTCGCGACCGTGGTGATGTCCACGCCCTGGTCGAGGTCCTCCTCGATGGCCATGTGCGCGATGTCCTCGACCTGGATCGGGTCGAGGCCGGCGTCGGCGATCAGCCCGGCCAGGTCGGGGTCGAGGCCGCACTCCAGCGGGTCGATCCCGTACTCCTCCCCGTACTGCCCGTCCGCGCCGCAGCCGCAGCCCTCCCCGCAGCCGCCACCGCCGCTCGCCTCCTCCGGCGGGCCGAACTGCGGCAGCGGGAGGGCGACGGGCTGCGGGCGGTCGGGGCTGGTCACTGGTGCTCCTTTTGAGGCGGTGCCGGGGCGGTACGGGGTACCGGGCGGGGGCTACGGGCGCGCGGCCCGTACGTCCCCCGCCCCATCATCCCCGACGACGGCCGCCGCCCGCGCGGAGCGGACCGGCGGGAAGTCCGGGCCCTGCGTGGTGCGGACGTCGAGCGTGCGGTGCGGGGTGAGGCGTACGACGAGGTGCCGCCGCCAGCCGTGGTCGTCGCGGTCCGGCCGGTCCTCGCGCCAGTGGCAGCCCCTGGTCTCCTCGCGGCGCCGGGCGGCGGCGACCAGGACGCGGGCGACCAGACTCAGATTGGTGGACTCCCACGTCTCCACGCAAGGCTCGGCCGTCTTGCCTTCCCTGTCGTACGCCTCCACCGCCGCGGTGTGCAGCCGCTCCAGCGCGCCCGCCGCCACCGTCAGGGACTCCGCGCTGCGCAGTACCCCCGCGCCCGCGGTCATGATGCGCTGCACCTCGAAACGGGCCTCGGAGGCCAGCAGCGGGGAGCCGCCCGGCTCGGGGACCACCGGCGCCGCGGGCGGCCCGCTGCGGTCGGCCAGCACGTCGGCGGCGATGCGCTCGGCGTAGACCAGGCCTTCGAGCAGCGAATTGGACGCCAGCCGGTTGGCGCCGTGCACCCCGGTGCAGGCGACCTCGCCGCACGCGTAGAGGCCGGGCACCGTCGTGCGCCCGTACAGGTCGGTGCGGACGCCGCCGGAGGCGTAGTGCGCCGCGGGGGCCACCGGGATCAGCCCGGTCACCGGGTCGATGCCGTGCGCGCGGCAGGCGGCCAGGATGGTCGGGAAGCGCTCGGCCCACATCGCCGGGCCGAAGTGCCGGCCGTCCAGGTACATGTGCTGCGCGCCGGTCTCCTGCATCCGCCGCGTGATGCCCTTGGCGACGATGTCGCGCGGCGCCAGTTCGGCCAGCTCGTGCTGCCCGACCATGAAGCGGACACCGTCGGCGTCGACCAGATGCGCGCCCTCGCCGCGTACCGCCTCCGACACCAGCGGCTGCTGGCCCTCCGCGTCCGGGCCGAGCCACAGCACGGTCGGGTGGAACTGCACGAATTCGATGTCGCTGACCTCGGCGCCCGCCCGCAGCGCCAGGGCCACGCCGTCGCCGGTCGACACCGCGGGATTGGTGGTCGCGGAGAAGACCTGGCCCATGCCGCCGGTGGCCAGCACCACGGCCCGCGCGTGGACCGCGCCGACACCGTCGCGGCGGCCCTGGCCCATCACGTGCAAGGTGACGCCCGCGGTGCGGCCCTCGGCGTCGTTCAGCAGATCGAGGACCAGCGCGTTCTCGATCAGCTCCAGGTTCGGGCCGCCGTCCCGGGCGCTGCCCGCGGCCCTTACCGCGTCGATCAGGGCGCGGGAGACTTCCGCGCCCGTCGCGTCGCCGCCCGCGTGCGCGATACGGCTCCGGTGGTGGCCGCCCTCGCGGGTCAGCAGGATCTCGCCGCTGGCCGGGTCGGTGTCGAAGCGGGCGCCGGTGGCGATCAGCCGCCGCACGGCGTCGGGGCCCTCGACCACCAGGGTGCGGACCGCTTCCACGTCGCACAGTCCCGCGCCCGCGACCAGGGTGTCGTCCAGATGCTGCCCAGGGGTGTCGCCGTCGCCCAGGGCCGCGGCGATACCGCCCTGCGCCCAGCGCGTCGACCCGTCGTCCAGATGCGCCTTGGTCACCACGATGACCTTGGCGCCCGCGGCGGCGCAGCGCAGCGCCACGGTCAGTCCTGCCACGCCCGATCCGACCACGACCACGTCGGCGCTGATCGCCCAGCCGGGCGCGGGGGCGTGCAGGCGTATGCCGGTGCTGCTGCCGGCTCCAGATGCGTTCATTGCGCGGCTCCGAATTCCAGCGGGATGTTGTCGATCAGCCGGGTGGCACCGATCTTCGCGGCCACCGCGAGCACGGCGGGGCCTGTGTGGTCCGGCGCGGCTTCGGTGAAGTCGGCGGGGTCGATCAGGGCGCAGTAGTCGACGGCGACGGGCGGGTCCAGCGAGGCCGCGTGGTCCAGGATCACCCTGGCCGCGCGTACTGCCGCGGCCGGGCCGCGGGGGGCGGCCTCACGGCCGGTGAAGAGGGCCCTGGACAGCTCGCGGGCGGACTCCCGCTCCAGGTCCGACAGATAGCGGTTGCGGCTGGACATCGCCAAGCCGTCCGGCTCTCGCACGGTCGGGGCCGCCACAATGTCCACCGGGAAATTCAGATCCGTCACCATGCGACGGATCAGGGCGAGCTGCTGCGCGTCCTTCTGCCCGAAGACCGCACGCGCGGGGCAGGTCAGATGCAGCAGCTTCGCCACCACCGTCAGCATCCCGTCGAAATGCCCGGGGCGCGAGGCCCCCTCGAACCGCTCCCCCATCGGCCCGGCGGCGATCCGCACCTGGGGTTGGCCGCCGGGGTAGACCTCGTCCACGTCCGGGGCGAAGACCACGTCCGCGCCGGCCCGCGCGGCGATCTCGACGTCCGCGTCGAGGGTGCGCGGGTAGCGGGCCAGGTCCTCGTTCGGTCCGAACTGGAGCGGATTGACGAAGACCGTCACGGTGACCGGACTGGTGCCGGCCTGTGCGCGGGCCTCCCGGATCAGCGAGGCGTGCCCCTCGTGCAGCGCCCCCATCGTCATCACAACCGCCCCGGCCGGTGCCAGGTCCTCGGCGTGATGGACAACCTCGGTCATGCGGTGCCCCCGTCTCGTTGGGTGGGCTCGTCGGACAGCGCGCCGAGCAGCGCCTCCGCGTACTCGGCCTTGAGCATGCCGTTGGCCAGGGCGCGGTCGGCGGTCGCGCGGGCCATCGCCACGTAGGAGGGCACCGTCTCGGGTGCGTGCTCGCGCAGCTCGCGCAGGTGGGCGGCGACCGTGCCCGCGTCGCCGCGGGCCACCGGTCCCGTCAGGGCGCCGTCACCGGCCCGCAGCGCATTGTCCAGGGCCGCGCCCAGCAGCGGGCCGAGCATCCGGCCGGGCTCGGCGACGCCCGCCACCGTCAGCAGGTCCCTGGCCTGGGCCACCAGCGTCACCAGGTGGTTCGCGCCGATCGCCAGCGCCGCGTGGTAGAGCGGGCGGGCCTGCTCCTCCACCCACTCGGGCTCGCCGCCCATCTCGATGACCAGCGCCTCGGCCGCCAGCCGCAGTTCCCCCGGCGCGGTCACCCCGAACGAGCAGCCGGCCAGCCGCTGCACATCCACCGGGCTGCCGGAGAACGTCATCGCCGGGTGCAGCGCCAGCGGCAGCGCGCCCGCGCGCAGCGCCGGGTCCAGCACGGCGGTGCCGTACCGCCCCGAGGTGTGCACGAGCAGCTGCCCCGGGCGTACGGCGCCGGTCTCCGCGAGGCCGGCGACGAGGGCGGGCAGCGCGTCGTCCGGGACGGTGAGCAGGACGAGGTCGGCCACGGCCATCACCTGGCCCGGCTCCATCATCGGTACGCCGGGCAGCAGGACCTCGGCGCGGCGCCTGGACGCCTCCGACACGCCCGAGGCGGCGACGGGGCGGTGCCCGGCCATTCCCAGGGCAGCGGCCAGGGCGGGTCCCACCCGGCCGGCTCCCACGACGCCTACGGTCAGACGGCCGGGCCGTTCCTCCACCATTACGCCTCCCGCTGTGGGGTCACTTCTCGTCAATCGTACGCGAACTCCTTCGCGGTGCGCTCCGGGGTGGGGCCCGGGCCCCTGCGTGCTTGCCCCTCGCGGTGGGCCTTCGCACCTTGCGGTGCGCTTCGGCGCGCCGCGCAGTTTCCCGCGGCCCTGGGTGGGTGCCACTTGCGGCGCGTACGTGTCGGCCGCGGCGTCTCCGCTGAGCGCGCAGTTCCTCGCGCCCCAGCCTGGTGCCACTTGCGGTGGCGCCTCACACATGCGGTGCGTCGTGGTTGCCCGCGCAGTTCCCCGCGCCCCCAGGTGGGTGCCCCTTGCGGCGCGTACGTGTCGGCCGCGGCGTCTCGGCTGGGCGCGCAGTCCGCCCCCCCCCCAGAGCTTCGCCCGGGGGTATCCCTGGCGCCTCCTGACGGGGCGCGGTTCCTCTTCCGAGCGGGCGGGCGTTTCAGGGGCGCGGCCGGCTGGGGTGGGCCGCAACGGGGTCGTTACGACCGGCTCTGAGGGGCGGGCACCCCCAGAGCCGGGAGTGGGTGTCCACCCTGGGGCGTATGGGGAGATCGCTCCCGGGGCTGACCCCGGGACGCGATGCGGTACCTACGCTGGGCTATGTGCAGCGCGTCTACGAGTTCTTCCGCAAGCACCCGACGTGGGTCGACAGCTTCTGGGCCGTCGTCCTGCTCGCGGTGTGCGCGGTATGGATCGCCGCGGACGACTTCCCTTCGGTGGTGACCCGCGCCGCCGTCGTCCCGGTGTCGCTCGCACTCGCCGCCGTCGTGGCGCTGCGGAGGCGCAGCCCGGAGCGGATGCTGCTGCTGGCGATCGGCGCAGGTGTGGCCCAGCTCGCGCTGGACGTGCGGGCGCCCAATCCCGGCGACGCCGCGATGCTGGTGATCATCTACACGTGCGCGTCGAACGGCGCCCGCTGGTCGTCCCGGCTGGCGCTGACCGCCGGGCTGCTGGCGACGCCCGTCGCCATGGTGCGGTGGCCGCCGCACGACCGGTATTCGACGATCTGGACGACGCTGCTCCAGACCTTCTTCCTGACGGTGATCTTCGCGCTGGCGTGGGTGATCGGCGACCGTTTGCGCACCCGGCGGGCGTATTACGCACAGCTGGAGGAGCGGGCGGAACGGCTGCACCGGGAGCGGGAGGCGCAGTCGAAGGCGGCGGTGGCCGCGGAGCGGGCGCGCATCGCGCGGGAGCTGCACGATGTCGTGGCGCACAATGTCTCGGTCATGGTGGTGCAGGCGGACGGCGCCGCATATGTGCTGGATGTCGCGCCCGACCAGGCCAAACAGGCGCTCTCGACGATCTCCAGCACCGGCCGCCAGGCACTCGCCGAGATGCGCCGGCTGCTGGGGCTGCTGCGGGCGGGGGACGACGCGGGCGGGGAGTACGTGCCGCAGCCCGGGGTGGACCAGCTGGCGGATCTGATCGACCAGGTGCGCGGGGCCGGGCTGCCGGTGCGGTTCGAGGTGGCCGGCCAGGCCAGGCCGCTGTCGAGCGGCGTCGAGCTGACGGCGTACCGCATCGTGCAGGAGGCGCTGACGAATGTCCGCAAGCACGGCGGGGACGGGGCGAGCGCCAGCGTCCTGCTGGGGTTCGGGGACGCGGCGCTCGACCTGCTGATCGAGGACGACGGGCGGGGCGGGCCCGAGGAGCTGTACGAGCAGGGCGGCAGGGACGGGCTCGGGCAGGGCCTGATCGGCATGCGGGAGCGGATCGGCATGGTCGGCGGCACGCTGGACGCCGGGCCGCGCCCGGGCGGCGGTTTCCGCATCAGCGCGGTGCTGCCGCTGCGTACCGGCCGCTGACAGCGGCCGGGCAGGACGAAACAGGAGAGGGATCTGATGGCGATCCGCGTCATGCTGGTGGACGACCAGGTGCTGCTGCGTACCGGCTTCCGTATGGTGCTGGCCGCGCAGCCGGACATGGAGGTCGTCGCCGAGGCGGGCGACGGCGCCGAGGCGCTCGATGTGCTGCGCGCCACCCGGGTGGACGTGGTGCTGATGGATGTGCGGATGCCGCGGATGGACGGCGTCGAGGCGACCCGCCGGATCTGCGGCGGTGAGCGCGCCCGGGACGACGGCGGCCCGCGGGTGCTGATACTGACCACCTTCGACCTGGACGAGTACGCGTTCGCCGCGCTGCGGGCGGGGGCGGCCGGTTTCATGCTCAAGGACGTGCCGCCGGACGAACTGCTGGGCGCGATCCGGGCGGTGCACAGCGGTGACGCGGTCGTCGCGCCGAGTACGACCCGGCGGCTGCTCGACCGGTTCACCCCGATGCTGCCGGCCGCGGGCTCCGAGCCGCGGCACCGGGAGCTGGACAAGCTCACCGACCGCGAGCGCGAGGTGCTGCTGCTGGTGGCGCAGGGCCTGTCGAACGGCGAGATCGCCCGCAAGCTGGTGCTGTCCGAGGCCACGGTGAAGACGCACGTGGGCCGGATCCTGACCAAGCTGGATCTGCGCGACCGGGTGCAGGCGGTGGTGCTGGCCTACGAGTCCGGCCTGGTCAGGGCGGGCGGCGGCGGCCTCTGAGCGGGGCCGTTACGGCTCGGGCTCGGGCTCCGGGTCAGGCCGCAGGGCCACATCCAGCAGCCCGGGGAAGCGCGCGTCGAATTCGGCCCTGCGCAGCCGGTTGAGCCGTTTCGGCCCCGCGTCGCGCTGTTCGACCAGGCCCGCGGCCCGCAGCGTGGCGAAATGGTGGCTGAGCGCCGCCTTGCCGACCGGTACGTCGAAGGACCCGCAGGCGCGCTCCCAGTCGGCCGATCCGGCCAACTCGCGTACCAGCAGCAGACGTACGGGGTCGGCGAGAGCACTAAGCGCGGCCAGAAGGGGTACGTGCTCCGGATGGATGTGGTCCGGGGCCGCCCGGCGCGTCCGCGGTGCGGTCATGACGTCCTCCCGTGGGTACGAACGGAATCAGATCCGGGTTGCCGAGTGTTCGACCAGAACCATACACTCACCGGTGTTCGCTTTTCATTGAACAACTAGGGGGAAGCGCCATGCGCGCAATGATCTTCGAGGAGCTCGGCGGACCCGAGGTGCTGCACCTGGTGGACCTGCCGGAGCCCGCACCGGGACCGGGCGAGGTCACCATCGACGTCGCCTACGCGGGCATCAACTTCGCCGATGTCCTGGCCAGAGCCGAGGGCTACCGCGTGGACGCGCTGCCCTTCCGCCCGGGACTCGAGGCCTCCGGGCGGGTCCTGGCGGTCGGCGAGGACGTCACCGCGTTCGTTCCCGGCCAGGAGGTCACCTCCTTCATGCCCGGCGGCGGCTACTCGGAGATAGCCGTGGCCCCCGCCGCCACGACCTTCCCCGTGCCCAGGGGTCTCGACCTGCGCACCGCCGCGACGCTGCCGAGTGTGCTGCCCACGGCCTACGCCCTGCTGCACGACATCGCGCGGCTGCGCGAGGGCGACACCGTCCTCGTGCACAGCGCGGCCGGCGGCGTCGGCACGGTGGCCGGCCAGCTCGCCAGGCTCGGCGGGGCCAGCGCCGTCTACGGTGTCGTCTCCAGCCTCGACAAGGCGCCGCACGCGCTCAAGTCCGGCTACGACCAGGTGTTCCTGGCGGAGAGCTTCGACACCGAGGTGCTGGCCGTCACGGGAGGGCGGGGCGTGGACATCGCGCTGGAGCCCATCGGCGGCGGCAACTTCCGCCGTACGCTCGCCGTCACGGCCCGCTTCGGGCGGCTGGTCTCCTTCGGCAACTCCGGCTCCGCCGCGCCCTGGCAGATCGGCCCCGCCGACGTCTACCCGACCGGGCTCAGCGTCTCCGGCTTCTCCCTGATGGGGCTCGCCGCGGCCGACCCGCGGCGCCTGCGGCAGCTGGCCGGGGCGGCGTTCCAGGCGGTGAGCGAGGGGGGTGTCGAGCTGCCGGTCACCGCGGAATTCGCCCTCGCGGACGCGGCGGCGGCGCACCGGCTGGTGGAGTCCCGGACGACGACCGGCAAGCTTCTCCTCCGGAGGTAAGGGGGTGCCGCTCGCGGTGGCCTCGCCCCTTTCCCGCCGCCCCGGCCCGCGCCCCTTCGGGATTGCTAAGGTGGCCTGTCGCCCGCGGCCAGGCGGGGGCTCGTCTCGCAGTTCCGCCCCCAGAGCTTCGCCCGGAGGTACCCCCAGCGTCCCTTCGACGCTGCCACGTGCGGTGGCCTTCTCGCACCCGCGGTGCGTCGCGGCTGGCCGCGCAGTTCCCCGCGCCCCCAGGCGGGTACCACGTGCCGTGTCGCGTCGCACGTGCGGTGCGCTTCGGCTGGGCGCGCAGTTTCCCGCGCCCCCGCGGGGCTCGGTTCCTCTGCCGCGGAGGGCAATGATCAGGGGCGTGGGGAACCGCGGCGGCGGGAAAGAAGCAACGCCACCGCAGGGGGCGATCCCCCCGGGTGCGGGGAGGGGCCGGCTGAGGCTGAGGATCAGCCGGCGCGGCGGTGGTTGGGGCGGGCGGAAGCCGACCGGCTGCGCTTCTCGATGTACATCCGCTGATCCGCCGAGTGCAGCACCTCCTCCGCCGTCATCCCGCACCCGGCCCAGCCGATGCCGAAGCTCGCGCCGACGCGCACCGCGCGGCCGTCCACCCGGATGGGCGGAATGATCGCGTTCCGCAGCCGCACCGCGAGGTCGGCCGCGTCCGCGGGGGCGAGCCCGTCGGCCAGGACGACGAATTCGTCGCCGCCCAGCCGGGCGACGGTGTCGCCGTCGCGGACCGCGCCGGTGAGCCGGCGGGCGACCTCGATGAGGACGGCGTCACCCGTGTGGTGGCCGAAGCGGTCGTTGATGGACTTGAAGCCGTCCAGGTCGCAGAAGAGGACGGCGAGCCCCTTGCCCGGCGCCGCGTCCTTCTCGTCGGGCGCGACCGAGTGGATGTGCGAGTCGTAGCCGATCGCGCCGAGCGGCGCGGCCAGTTCCTCGGGCCCGTAGCCGTAGCTGAAGGCGAATTCGTCGGGTCCCTGCACCTCCGCGGCGAGAGCCGCCGCGTCCTTGTCCTGGGGACGGGAGCAGAGCCGGGAGGACAGCCGGGCGCGCAACTCCGCGCTGTTGGGCAGGCCGGTGAGCGAGTCGTGGCTGGCGCGGTGGGCGAGCTGCAGCTCGCGGCCCTTGCGCTCCTCGATGTCCTCGACGTGGGTGAGCAGGAAGCGCGGCCCGTCGGTGGTGTCGGCGACCACCGAATTGCGCAGCGAGACCCAGACGTAGGTGCCGTCGCGGCGGGCGAGCCGCAGTTCGGCCCGGCCGCCTTCCGCCGAGGTGCGCAGCAGCAGGCCGACGTCCTCGGGGTGGACGAGGTCGGAGAAGGAGTAGCGCCGCATGACCGAGGCGGTACGCCCCAGCAGGCGGCACAGCGCGTCGTTGGCCCGCAGCAGCTTGCCGTGCTGGTCGCCGCCCATCTCGGCGATGGCCATACCGCTGGGCGCGTACTCGAAGGCCTGCCGGAAGCTCTCCTCGCTGGCCCGCAGCGCCTGCTGGTCGCGCTCCAGCCGGACCAGGGCGCGCTGCATGTTGGCGCGCAGCCGGGCGTTGCTGATCGCGATGCCGGCCTGGAAGGCGTACATCTGGAGCGCCTCGCAGCCCCACGGGCCGGGGTGGCGGCCACTGGAGGGGCGGTCGACGGATATCACGCCGATGAGTTCGCCGCCGCCGCTCTGCGAGGACTGCATGGGCGCGTAGAGGCGGTCGCCGGGATGCCATTCGTCGGGGAAGCGCGGCAGCGGGCCCTCGGTGTGCCACTGCGGCACATCGTCGTCGATGAGGACCCAGCCCTCGGTGTGCGGGATGAAGCGCAGCGAGCCCCAGCGCTGCCCCATGGTGAGCCGCCGCTCCCAGGACGCGCGCGGGCCGACCTTGCCGGACAGCAGCGCCTCGCCCGCCGTGCTGCCGGCGAACGCCGCCACCACCAGGTCGCCGTCGGGCCGTACGAGGTTGACGGCCGCCAAGTCGTAGCCCAGCCCTTTGATCACCCCGTCGGCGACGGCCTGCAGGGTGTCGGCAAGACTGCGTGCGGTGTTGAGGTCCGCCACGACCTGGTGCAGCTGACGCAAGGTCGCGAGGCGGACATACGGCTCCGACTCGGTATCCATGCCCCTCTCCGCGCCCTCGACAGCAACTCCAGTGATTTTTGCGATACATCCGATGACACCGGTGGCACCGGTTTACACCGGCCACTGAATCACAGCGAGCTGTGCCGTCGGTACACAGGGTCAACAATTACTGCTGCTTGTGACTCAAGTCACATCATCCGGTAAGCGCGTGAATACGGAGGGTTCAGCTCTGGGCTGAGGAAGAGGTCCGGATATGACAGCGGACACAGCCCTATCCGCATCCTCATACCGACCCGTAACGTGATTGACGTGCTTCACACTTCACCAGACCGGCATCCTGGGAGCACCATGGCCCAGACCGTCGACACCGATGCCTTCCGCGCCGCGATGACCCGCCTGAGCGCGGGCGTCGTCCTCATCACCGCGCACGACCCGGACGACGGGCCGCGCGGCGAGGACGTCGGCATGACCGCGACCGCCTTCATGTCCGTCTCCCTCGAACCGCCGATGGTGCTGGTGAGCATCCGGACCGGGTCCCGGATGGACGAGCTGCTCGCACGGCAGCCCCGCTGGGCCGCCTCCGTGCTGAGCGAGAGCCAGCGGCACATCGCCGGGCGGTTCGCGCTGCGCGGGCGGATCAGCGACCGGCTGCTCTTCGAGGACATCTCCTATTACCGCGGCGAGCACTCCGGCGCCCCGATCCTGGGCGGCGCCCTGTCGATACTGGAGTGCGAGACCGCGCAGCGCGTGCCGGCCGGCGACCATGTGCTCGTGGTGGCCCGGGTGATCGCCGCCCGCACCCCCAGCGCCGACGGCGGACCGCTGACGTACTTCCGCGGCCGCTACCGCTTCCTGCGCTAGCCCGCCGCGCGACCGCCTCCCGCGCACCGGCTCGGCACCGGCCCGCGCGCCCGTGACAAGCCCGGGGCTAGTCCCAGCTGCCGCCGCTGCGCCCGCGCTTGGTCTCGCTGCGGCGCTTCTTGCCCCGGAGCCGCCGCTCATTGATGCCGCGCGGGATCTTCGTCGGCCGCCGCACCTTCGGCGGCGGCGCCGTCGCCTCGGACAGGAGCGCGGCCAGCCGCGCCGCCGCGGCCTCGCGGTTGCGCCACTGGGAACGGTGCTCGGACGCCCGAACGGCGATCACACCGCCGACCAGCCGCCCTTCGAGGCGCTCCAGCGCCCTGCGCTTCCACACCGGCGGCAGCGCCTCGGTCGCGCCGAGGTCGAAGCGCAGCTCGACCTGGCTGTCCGTGGTGTTCACGTGCTGGCCGCCCGGTCCCGACGAGCGGGAGAAACGCCACTGGAGCTCCGCCTCCGGAACGGAGACGGAACCGCGGATGATCAGTGGCCCGGACATGCCCCTATGATCCCGCGCCGGCCGCCCCGCAGTCACGGGATTTACCCGGAATGCGGAACCACGGCAGCGCCGGTCCGCGTTCAGGGGGATGACGGTAGTTTCGACGCCAACATCTACGACCAGACATAAGGGGACTTCCCATGGCGGTAAGCCTGTCCAAGGGCGGCAACGTCTCGCTGACCAAAGAGGCGCCCGGACTGACGGCAGTGACGGTCGGCCTCGGCTGGGACGTCCGTACCACCACCGGCACGGACTTCGACCTCGACGCGAGCGCCATCGCGGTCAACGCGGGCGGCAAGGTCTACTCCGACGGCCATTTCGTCTTCTTCAACAACAAGCAGACGCCCGACCAGACCATCGTGCACACCGGTGACAACCGCACCGGCGAAGGCGAGGGCGACGACGAGTCCATCAACGTCAACCTGGCCGGCCTGCCGGCCGACATCGAGAAGATCGTCTTCCCGGTGTCCATCTACGACGCCGAGGCCCGCAGCCAGAACTTCGGCCAGGTGCGGAACGCTTACATCCGCATCATCAACCAGGCGGGCGGCGCCGAGATCGCCCGTTACGACCTCAGCGAGGACGCCGCCACGGAGACCGCGATGGTCTTCGGCGAGCTGTACCGCAACGGGGCCGAGTGGAAGTTCCGCGCGGTCGGCCAGGGCTATGCGTCCGGCCTGGTGGGCATCGCCACGGACTTCGGCGTCTCGCTCTGACGCCTGTACGGCGGCCGGCCCCGCGAAGGCCCGTGGACGGCCTTCGCGGGGCCTTCGTACAATCTGGGACGATCGCCGGGTGATCGACCTCGGCTACGCCCTTTCCCGACGCTTCCCCGACCCGCCGCAGACCGACTACCGCACGGCGGACGTACGGGCACTGCGGCACGACCTCTTCTGCGGCGACGTCTATCTGGCCGAGGGCGAGCGGGAGCTGTCCACCGCCTGGGGCTGGGTGCCGGTGCTGGACTTCGCGTGGGCGCTGTGCGACATCGCCGAGCGGCTCGACCGCGACCCGGCGGGCGGCCGGGCGTCCCGGCCGCAGCACGCCGAGCTGGACTTCACCGAGTCCACCGACCGGCTGCGCTTCGTCCGCCGCTTCGGCTTCGTGGAGGTGACCGCGGACTGGCTGCCGTACGAGCCGCCGCTTCCCGTGCGCCACGCCGAACTGCGCCGCGAGGCACGGGACTTCCTGCACGACGTGGTCGCAGACCTCAGCGACATGCACGAGGGCCTGGGGCGCAACCCGGTGGTGTGGGACCTGCTCTTCCGCTTCCCGCGGGTCTGAGGCGCCCCAGCCGGGTAGGGCGCGGGGACTAGGCCGAATCGCCGATTGCCCGCGGGACCCCCCGGCGCTGTTGGGTGGGGGCATTGCCGTCAGCCCGGGAGGCCCCGCCATGTACGCCGTACGACTGCACGCCTTCGGACCGCCGGAGAATCTGCGGTACGAGGAGGTCGCCGACCCCGTGCCCGGTCCCGGGCAGGTGCGGATCGCGGTCGGCGCGGCCGGGGTGCACCTGGTGGACACGATGCTGCGCGCGGGGAAGTACGGCGGACCGATGGCGCTGCCCGACCTGCCGACCGTTCCTGGGCGCGAGGTCGCCGGGACGGTGGACGCGCTCGGTCCCGGCGCCGACCCGCAGTGGCTGGGGCGGCGGGTGGTCACCCACCTCGGGACGGTGCCCGGCGGCTACGCCGGGCTGGCGGTGGCCGACACCGCCCGGCTGCACGCCGTACCCGGCGGCCTGGACCTCCCGGCCGCCGTCGCGATGATCGGCACCGGGCGTACGACGATGGGCGTCCTGCGGCTGTCGGCGCTGGGACCCGACGACACCGCCGTGGTCCTCGCCGCGGCCGGCGGCATCGGCACCCTGCTGGTGCAGTACGCGGTACGCCTCGGCGCGAGCGTCGTCGGGGCGGCGGGCGGCCCCGGCAAGGCCGAGCGGGTACGGGCGCTGGGCGCGGACCTGGCCGTGGACTACCGGGAGCCGGACTGGACCGGGACCGTACGGCGGGCGCTGGGGGCCGAGCGGCCGGCGACGGTGGTCTTCGACGCGGTCGGCGGCGTTCCGGCCCGGGAGGCGGTACGGCTGCTGGCGCCCGGCGGGCGGCACCTGGTGTACGGGTGGGCGGCGGGCGGCCCCGCCGAATTCGGGGCGGGGGAGCTGGACGCGCTCGGGGTGGAGTCGCGCACCCTGGTGGGACCGGCGCTCGGGAAGCTCACCGGCAGCCCGCGGGCGCTGCGGGAGCTGGAGGCCGAGGCGCTGGCCGCGGCGGCGGACGGGAGCCTCGTACCGGCCGTGCAGACCTACCCGCTGGCGGACGCGGCGGCGGCGCACCGGGCGCTGGAGTCGCGGGGCACGATGGGCAAGGTGGTGCTGGTCACCTGACCCGCGGCGGGGGGCGTTCCGGTCGGCTTGGGAACTCCTTTACGCTCCCGGAGAGTTCTCGGAACGTAACGACCGCCTGTGCGAGGAGACCCCCGATGGCCCTGTGGGACCGCTTCAAAGAGTCCGCGAGCAATATGCAGACGCAGCTCAATGCCAAGAAGAACGACCTGAAGAGCGGCGCCTTCCGGGACGCCAGCATGGCGATGTGCGCGCTGGTCGCCGCCGCCGACGGGTCCATCGACCCGGCGGAGCGGCAGCGGGTGGCCGCGCTGATCGGCACCAACGAGGTGCTGCAGAATTTCCCGGCCCTGGACCTCCAGCGCCGTTTCGAGGACTACCTCGGCAAGCTGACCGCCGACTTCGCCTTCGGCAAGGTGGCGATCCTCCAGGAGATCGCCAAGGTGCAGAAGAAGCCGACCGAGGCCCGCGCGGTCATCCAGATCGGCATCGTCATCGGCGGCGCCGACGGCGACTTCGACAAGACCGAGCAGGCCGTGGTGCGCGAGGCGTGCTACGCGGTGGGCCTCAATCCGCAGGAGTTCGACCTCTGACCCCTCGCCGGTCCGTCCGATCGGCCGCACCGGCGGGAAGCGCATGCCCGGGACGCCCCCGCGCCCCGGGCATCGTCGTGGCCGGGGCCGGTCCGGCACAATATGGCCAGCGATCGGAGCAGCATCTGTCACATGCCGGCCGCACGTTGCCGATACCCGGTACGTTCTGCTCCGTTCGCGGGTAATACTTGCGTCGTGACACTCTGTGGCAGGCACAGATACTTGAGGTTTTCGGGGAACCTCGGGCGTACGGGGCGCCCTCCGGTATCCGAGTGACCGCCGGATCACCTATGGAGGAAGGCAGATGCTTCCCGTACCGAGTGAGGGGGCGTGCCCGACCGGGTCAGCGGGCACGTCGGGCGGAGTCAGCACCCAGCGGGACGAGGACACGGCGCTCGCGCTGTACGAGGCGCTGCGGGCGAAGGACGGCATCCCGCGGGAGGACCTCTATTCCGCCGCCGACCTCGATGACGCGCACGTCGTCCGCGGCTGGCGCCGGCTGCACGAACTGGGCCTGATCCAGGTGCGCGACGGCGTGGCCGAGGCCGTCGACCCGGATGCCGCGCTGGCCCGGGCCATGGACGGCTACCAGGCCAACGCGGCGGAGCAGTTGCGCAGCGGGGTGCGGCTGCAGCGGGTGACCGAGGCGCTGCTCACCGTCTACCGGCCCGCGGTGCAGCGCGAGACCAGCGAGGTCGCGGTGGAGTTCATCACCGGGTCGCGGCGCAAGCAACGCACCCGGCTCGACCTGACCGACGCGGCCCGCGAGTCGTGCGACTCGATGCACCCGGGGCCGATGCCGGCGATCGACGTCCTCGAAGCGTCGCTGGAGCACGACCGCACGATCATGGCCCGCGGCATCCGCAGCCGGGCGATCTACCCGATCTCGTGCCTGCACTCCCCCAAGTACGCCCGCTATCTGCACGATCTGGCGGACGCGGGGGTGGAGGTGCGGCTGGTCGACCACGCGCCCTTCGACATGCTCACCTTCGACCGGGACGCCGCCGTGCTCGCCGCCGACCCCGAGCGCCCCTCGGAGGCGGTCATCGTGATCCGCGGCGCCGCCCTGATGCGGTCCTACCTGGCGGTCTACGAGGACTGCTGGCTGCGCGGCCAGACGCTGGCGCGGGCGTCCGCGACCAATGCCGAGGACACCGAGATCACCACGCAGGAGCGGGTCATCATCCGGCTGATGGCGTCCGGGCTCAGCGACGACCAGATCGCCCGCAAGCTGGGGGTGCACCGGCGCACGGTCCAGCGGGCGGTCGCCAAGCTGATGGAGCGGCTGAATGCCACCAGCCGGTTCGAGGCGGGCCTGAAGCTCGCCACCGACGCGGAGTTCGCCACGACCTTCGCGG
Organism: Streptomyces sp. IBSBF 2435; assembly: GCF_036815005.1. Classification (NCBI taxonomy): domain Bacteria; kingdom Bacillati; phylum Actinomycetota; class Actinomycetes; order Kitasatosporales; family Streptomycetaceae; genus Streptomyces; species Streptomyces sp. IBSBF 2435. The sequence goes on from NZ_JAJSYW010000008.1 coordinate 38,727, forward strand.
TGCAGTGAGGGGAACGGACACGGTGCTTCCCGACACCGGCGGTGGCCGGGACGAAGAGGCCGCGCTCGCGCTCTACCAGGAGCTGCGCAGGAACGGCGTGGCGTCGGCCGAGGGACTGCGGGCGGCCGCGGTACTTGACGAGGTGCGGGCGGCCGCGGCCGGCGCTGGCTGGAGCAGCTCGGCCTGGTGGCGCGCGTCGGCGGCCGGCCCCGGTCACCGGCCGGCGGCGGGCGGCCGGCCCGCCGCGGGCAGGTGGTCGGCCAGCCGCCGCAGCAGCGCGGCGATCGACCCCGGCAGCCCCGGGAAGGTCGAGATCAGCAGGTGCACGAGGGCGAAGCCGAGCGTCGCCGAATACGGCCGCGAGCCGGTGCGCAGCCACGCCGACACCGCCAGCCGCGCCACCCGGTCGGCGCCGGCCGAACCCTCGCCGTGCAGCCGGGCGGCGGCGACGGTGTAGAAGTGCGTGGCCGCGTCCCAGTCGCCGTCCAGCGCGGCGTCGCGCGCCGCCGCCTCGGCCGCCGCTGTCGCCCCGGGTCCCGGCCCGGCCGCGCACACCTTGTGCGGCATTCCCGCCGGGTCGCCCCAGCAGGGGTCGGGAGTGCGCCGGGCGGGCACCGGCAGCAGGGCGCCGTCGACCGGGTGCGCCGTGCCGTCCGCGGCCACCAGGAAGGTCTCCACGCGGCCGTCGGGATAGCCCACGGCGACCCGGGTGGGCCGCCCGTTCTCGCGGGCCTGCCAGGCCGCCGCCGACCAGGCAGGGTGCGTGCCGTCGGCGAGGTCGCGGGCCTGCGACATGACGGTGCCCCAGGTGTGCACGGTGCCGCCGGGCAGGACGGCGACGCTCACCGGGGGGACGGCGCCGCCCACGCCCTCGCGCGGCGGCGGCCCGAACCAGTCGCCCGACCAGTGCGAGGTGGCGGGCGGGATGACGGGCACGGCCACCGGGAGCAGCCGCTCGGGCCCGGTGCCGCCCGGCGCGGGTAAGGCCTCGCTCCTTTGCGGCCCGGTCACCTCAGCCGTCCCGCTGTGCGGCGGACACCGCGGCGGTGCACCCGCCACCGGACGCCGGGCGGCGGGAGGAGGCGGCCGGCGGCGCGGCCCCCGCACACAGGTCGTAGCACAGCGCGTCGACCGAGGCGCGGGTCAGCGGGGGCAGGACGGACAGCCGGGCGTGCGTGCCCTCGGTGGACAGCCGCCAGCGGGTGCACACCGCGGGCGCCGGGCGGGGGAAGCGCACGGTCAGGCCGTGCCCGCTGCGGGTGGCGCGGTAGCCGGCGGCGGTGAGGTGGTCGGCGGCGTAGCGGGCGGTGTCGTAGCACTCGTGGACCAGCGAGCGCAGCCCGTCGTAGCCGCGGTCCCGCAGCGCCGCCCACAGCAGCGCGACGGCCAGCGGGTTGGGGGTGGATCCGCGGCCCCTGGCGGCGCGGGCGCGGCCGGCGCCGACCAGCACCACCCCGCACGGCACGGGCAGGCCGAGCAGCCGGTGCGCGGTGAACGACAGGCTGTCGGCGCCGTCGCGCAGGTCCCACAGCACCGGGTGCGGTGCGAACGGTGCGAGCAGGCCCGCGTGGGCGGCGTCCACGTGGATGTGCACGGGTCCCGCCGGGGTGGCCGCGGCCCGTATCACGGCCAGGTCGTCGTCGCCGCCCTCGCCGGCCGAGGCACCGCCGATGGAGGCCAGCACGACCGCGCCGCCGGGCCGTTCGGCCGTCAGCAGCCGCAGGGCGTCGGCGTCCGTGGTGCCGTCCGTGCCGGCCGGCACCACGATCACGTCCATGCCGAGCCGCCGCGCGTGGCCGCGCGCCTCGTGATGGGCGGCGGCGGAGACGTACAGCGGGGCGCCCGGCAGCGCGTCGCGCCCGGCGCGCAGCCCGACCAGCAGCCCTTCGGAACCGCCGGCCGTGACGAAGCCCCGGGTGCGGCGGCCGTCGCCGAGTGCCAGGTCGGTGCAGAAGTCGACAACGGCCCGTTCGAAGGCGAGCACCGCTGCGCCCGCAGCGGCGGGGTCGGGCGCGGCGTCCGCGGGACGCGGACCGCCGTCGCCTTCGGGGCCGGGATCCGTGTCGAGGTCGGCCAGGGTCGCCAGCATCTCGGCGTAGTCGCCGTGGTGCGAGGCGGGGAAGTCGTCGAGGTCGGTGGCGTGCCGCTCCGCGGTCCGCAGCGCGGCGACCAGGGCGGCGAGCTGCCACCGGGTGTCGTCCGGGTCCGCCGCGGCGAACCCGATGAGGCCGCGCGGCTCGGGCGCGGCGGCGAAGGCCGCCCGGCCCGCGGGCGCCGCGGGCAGTGCTTGTGCGGGCAGTGCCACGAACGGCAGGTACGCCATGACGACCTCCGGGACGACAACGCGTGAGGTGGTGGGGGGCCGACGGGCCAGGCCGGCCCCCCACTCACCGCCGAGGACTCCCCCCCGGAACCGGGCGGAGCCGGCCGGCGGCCCTCGGCGGGCCCGGTCGCGGCGACTCGGGAAGCCGCGATCGGGAGCGGGTGGTGTTCCGGCACCCATCTGGGCGGGGTTTCCGCCGCGGTGAGTACCGCCGCGAGAATTCGTACCCGACGTCAGGTGCCTCCCGCTACGAACCCAAAGGTGCGTAATCTGGGTTGTCGGCCGCCGATTCGGGCCGCGCAGCCGCGCCCAGCAGGCACTTCGCCTGTCGGCGTGGGCTGTTGTCCAAAATGGGACACGTACCAATGTGGACAGACCCATTGGCGGGCCGTGGCGCAAGTGCGCCAATTCGGCCCGGTGGCGCAAACCTCCTGGTCGGTGACATGAAGTGCGGGCCCGTCCGGCGGAGTGTTGTTTCGGATTTCCGCAGTCCGTGCTCAAGTCCGCAGGTCAAAGAGGCGGCTACGGGGTTGGTTGACAGCCCTCCCGGCGAGCCAAGACCATCGAATGGCCAGTAATCGAACGGTGACGCGTTTGCATCACCTCGGCCGGATCTCGGGGGAGATGTCCATGGCACCGCGTCAGGGGGGTTCCCCGCCGCTGATCCACGGCTTCCTGCGCCAGGCCCGCAAGCACTACAGCGGTCCGGCGGAACGTACGGCCCATCCGGCGGGAAAGCGCCGCGGCGGGCTGAGCCAGACGGACGTGGCGCAGTGCATGGGCGTGTCGGCCCGGCTGTACCAGGACTGGGAGGGCGGCGTCCGGCCGATTCCGCTGCACCGGCTGGACGCGCTCGCGGAGGCCCTCGACCTCGACTCGGCCCGGCGCGACGAGCTGTGGTTCATCGCCAGCGGCGGCTTCCCGCCGCGCGGCCCGAGCCGTCCCGACCCGGACGCGGTCAGCGCCTGGACCAGTTATCTGCGCGCCCTGCCCGTGCCCTCGCTGGCCGTCGACGCGGGCTGGCGGATCGAGGAGAGCAACACCGCCTGGCAGCGGCTCTTCCTGTCGGCCGGCGAGCCCGCCCCGGGCAATCTGCTGCGGTTCGTGCTGTTCAGCCCGTACGCCCGCCGGCTGTGCGGCGAGTGGGAGGACGGCTGGGCCACCTCCTACCTGCGCCAGCTGCGGCTGGAGGCGGAGACCACCCGCAGCGCGGAATTGCGCCGCGTCATCGACGAGCTCCAGGACCACCCGGAGCTGGCGGAGCTGTGGCGCGCGGTGGACGAGTCCAGCCGGGTCGCCCTGCACAACGACGGGCAGGTCCGCATCATCGTGCCGCCGGTCGGCGGCCACCCCCAGCACGTACGGACCCTGGTGTCCTCCCCGGCCCACGATCCGCGCCGCCGCATGGTCACCTTCCTGCCGACCCGGCACACCGCGGACGCCGCGTAGGCCCCGGCCCCTGCCGCGCCCGGCTTCGGTGGCGGGCGGGGTGCCGAGCGGCGGCAGGGCGTGTCAGCGCCGCCGGTTCCGCCAGGGCGCCGGCCGTGGCGCCGCCGGCCCAGTACAGGTGGACGAAGACCTGGAGCCACAGAATGCGCCGGCTCGTAAAGTCCCGTGCGGCCGCACCGGCGGCGACCGCATAGACCTCGTCCGACAGCGCGAAGGTGCTGTACGCCTTCGCCGCCCGGCCGTCGACCCGGTGCAGCGGAAAAGACAGCGCGTAGAAGACATGCCGGACGTTCACCAGGAATGCGGTCACCGCGATCGAGGCCAGCGACGCGCCGGTGAGGACCAGTCCGAGGAAGAGGAATTCGAGCGATCCCGCGTAAATAAACCCGGAAAATACACTTCCCCACCACCACGCCAGCCCCGAATGCACCACCAGTATCCCGAAGGCCACACCCATCGGAAACGCGCCGAGCCCGACGGACCCGGAGTCCCCGGCCGCCACGGCCAGATCGGCCCGCAACCGCCGCAACCCGGCACGCGAACCCGGGACGGAACCGGGCGGGGGGAGGCCGACCGGGGCAGCCGGTGGAGGTGTCATCCGGTCATCATAGGATGAAAACCGGCTCATATGATTTTCATATATGACCGGATGATCATGAAGAGAGCAAGAAAAGTAATGCCGTGACGCATTGCGAGAACACTTTGTGTCCCTTCTGCGATCCCGGCCATACCGCGGGTACCGCCGTACCGCGCCTGGCCTCAGCCGACGTCCGGCGCGGTACGGACGGCCGGCGGCCCCCCGGGCCACCAGCCGGGCGGGGCCACGGAACGGTGCCCCGGTCTTCCCCGGCGTCCCGGGCAGCGGCGGTCCAGATTCCCCAGTCCTCGGGAAGAGTTCCCCTATCGATAGGGAACTGGCGAAATCTAGCCTCATGAGGTCCATCGCCGGACTTACCGACCGGTGGCCGCACCATCGATGAATCGCGCGCCGAAACGGGTTTATCTCTGTGTGAGTGGGATCAATCGAGGGAGTCGTCCGACCGGAAAAGCTCCGGCAAACTCCGCCGCCCCTACCTCTTTTCGACGATTTCCACGGCACCCCACAAGAAGTCCACCCCGCTGCCGAACAAAGGACCGATTGATGGAACGCACGATGGTGATCGCCCCCGGCCCGACCGCCAACGGCGATCTGCACCTCGGCCACCTGGCCGGCCCCTTCCTGAGCGCGGACGTCTGCGCCAGGTACGCCAGGGCCGCGGGCCGCGATGTGCTCTTCGGGACCGGCGTGCACTTCACCCAGAACTACATCGTGACCACCGCCAGGCGGCTGGGTGTGCCGCCCGAGGAACTGCGGATCAGGTCAGGTGAGCAGGTCGAGCGGACGCTCGCGGCGGTGGGGATCGAGCCGGACGGCTTCGTACGCTTCGACGACCGGTATGTCGCGGGCGTGCAGTACCTCTTCGAGCGGCTGCACAGCGCGGGCAGGCTGCGGCTGCGGGCGATGCCCTTCCCGTATGTGGCGCGCACCGGGGAATTCCTCACCGACGCCTACGTCCGCGGCGGCTGCCCGGTCTGCCTGTCCGAGGGGTGCGCGGGGCTGTGCGAGGGCTGCGGCCACTGGATCGCCTCGGCCGGGCTGATCGACCCGCGCTCGACGCTGGAGCCCGACGACGTGGTCGAACTGCGCGAGACACAGGTGCTGGTACTGCCGCTGGAGGAGCACCGGGAGGCGCTGACCGAATACTTCGCCGGGCTCGCCCCCACCATGCGGCCGCGCCTTGCCCGGCTGATCGAGGAGTTGCTGGCCCGGCCGCTGCCCGACTACCCGGTCACGCTGCCGATCTCCTGGGGCATCCCCGCGCCCTTCCCCGAGGTCGCGGGACAGGTGATCTACGCCGACGCCGAGATCATCGCCTGGAGCATGCACAGCTCCGCGCTGGCCGCCGAGCAGCGCGGCGAGACGCCGGCCGGCGACGACGCGCTGTGGTTCGCCGAGTCGGGCGCGAAGGTCGTCCTCTTCTCCGGCTCCGACGCCGGCTTCGCCTTCGCGGTGGTGGGCGTGGCGATGCTGATCGCGCTGGGCGGCTACACGCTGCCCGACAACTTCGTGACGAACGAGTTCTACGAGCTGGACAACGACAAGTTCTCCAGCAGCCGCGGCCACGTGGTGACCGGCCGCGAGCTGGCCGCCGAGGTGCCCAGGGACCTGATCCGCTTCTACCTGGCCGCGACAGGGCCCGACTTCCAGCGCACCAACTTCACCCGTGACGCGATGGACCGGGTGACCGCGTCCCGTCTGGTCGAGCCGTGGAACCGGGTGGCGGACAAGGCCGGGAGCTTCGCCGGCGGCGGGCCGCTGCCGGTCTCCGCGCGCTCCCGGGAGGCCGCCGCGCGGATCGCGGAGCGCTTCGGCGCCGGCTACGACACGCGGCGCTTCAGCCTGACCGCCGCGGCCTTCACGCTGACCGAGCAACTGGCCCGGCTCGACCGGTGGGAGGTGACCGCCGCCGACGCGGGCGACTTCTGCCACGAGGTGGACGTCTTCCTGCGCTGCGCCGCGCCGCTGCTGATCGACCTGGCCGGGCAGGCGCTGCCCGACCTCACCATCCCCGCCGCGTCACCGGCCACCGAGGTCACGCCCCGCGCGCTGCCACGGCTGACCGGGAACGCCCGGTGACCGCGAGGACAGCCGCCGCACAGGTGGTCGTGGTCGGCGCGGGCGTCACCGGGCTGCTGACCGCGGTGGAGTGCGTGCTGGCCGGCCACCGGGTGACCGTGCTCGACCGGGGCGCGATCCCCGACCCGTCGGCCAGCTCGTACGACCAGCACCGGGCGCTGCGCACCCTCGCGGTGGGCGACGACGAGGCCACCCGGCGGATGGGCGCGGCCCACCGCAGGTGGCAGGAGCTGGAGTCGCTGCTCGGCCCGGGCTTCTACCGGCAGGTCGGCGTCGTGACGGCGTGGCCGCGCGAGCGGCTGGCCGAGGTGACGCACTTCGCGGCCCGGGCGAGGGTGCCGGTCGAGACGGTCGGCCCCTCCGCGCTGCCGCAGCTCGGCTTCCCGGCCGGCACCACGGGCGTACGGGAGCTGCCCGCCGGGGTGCTGCTGGCCGGGCGGGTGCTGCGGGCCGCCGCCCGGTGGCTGGCGGCCCGGCCCGCGGCGGCGCTGCGGCCGTACTCCCCGGTGGCGGCGGTGGACGCCGGCACCGGCAAGGTCACGCTGGCCGGCGGCGAGGTGGTCGGCGGCGACGTGGTGCTGGTCGCGGCGGGCCCGTGGACCCGGGAGCTGGTCGGCCGGCCCGCGGTGCTGCACCGCCAGACCATGGTCTATCTGCGGGCGGCCCGGCGGCAGGCCCGCCTGTGGCGCAACGCGCCCGCGGTGGGCGGGATCGGCGCGGACGGACGGGCCTGGGTCGTACCGCCGGTGGCCGGCACGCTGCTCAAGATCAGCTCGGACGCGGTGTGCCGCGAGGTGGCCGGCACCGGCGCGGGCGCCGAGGACCAGACGCCGTGGGCGGAGCGGCTGGCGGCGGCGGGAATCCTGCGCGACCCGGCCGGCTACGAGGTGGTCGGGATCAAGGCGTGCCACTACACGGCCGACCCGGACACCGGCGGCGCCCGGCTGGACCGGCTGGGTCCTGCGGTCTGGGCGCGCACGGCCTGCGGGGGCTCGGGGTTCGCCTCGGCCCCGCTGGTGGCAGGACGGATGGCGGAAGCCGCGAGGGAGGCTGTGAAATGACGGACGAGGCGCAGGTAGGCGTGCTGGACACGCTGAGGGCGACCCCGATGCCGGTGCGTTATCTGCTCGGCGGCGTACTGGTCAACCAGCTGGGCGCGTTCGTGCAGACGTTCCTGGTGCTGTATCTGACGCACCGGCACCTGTCGGTCGACGCGGCGGGCCTGTGCCTGGTCGCGTACAGCGCGGGCACGATCCTCGGCACCATGCTGGGCGGTGAGGCCACCCAGCGGTTCGGTCCGCGGTTCACCATCGTGGCGGCGATGGCCGGCTCGGGACCGCTGGTCGCGGTGATCCCCGCGCTCAGCCGCTCGGGGCTGCTGGCCCCGCTGCTGGTCGTGGTCGCGCTGGCGGGACTGCTCGCCCAGGCGTACCGGCCGGCCGCCTCGGTGCTGCTCAGCGACCTGATGCCGGAGCGGCACCAGGTGATGGCCTTCTCGATGATGCGGATCGCGCTGAACACCGGGGCCGCGCTGGCGCCGCTGCTCGCGGCCGGGCTGATCCTGGTCGACTGGAACGCGCTGTTCTGGATCGACGGCGCGACCACGCTGGTCTACGCGGCGCTCGCCTTCGCGCTGCTGCCCAAGCACGCGGTGATCGCGGCGCAGGAGGCCGCCAGGCAGGACAGGGAAGCGGACCCGGCGGACGGCACGGACGCACCGGCGCCGATCACCGGGCGGGCCGCGTACCGCGCGATGCTGCGGGACCGCAAGTACATGTTCTATCTGACGGCGGTCCTGCTCGGCACGATCACCTACGTGCAGTCACTGATCGCGCTGCCGCTCCAGATCAAGGCCGACGACTACCCGACCGGGCTGTACAGCGCGGTGCTCACCGTCAGCTCGCTGGTGCTGATCACCTGCGAGCTGAAGATCACCACCTACATCCTGCGGGTGCCGACGCACACCGCGGTGGCGGTGGGGCACATGGTCAACTCGATCGGCTTCGCGGTCTACGGGCTGGCCGCGCACTCCCCCGCGTTCATCATGATCGGCGCGGTGTTCGAGGTGAGCGGGCTGATGGTCGCGGGCCCGAGCATGTTCGCGCACCCGGCCACCTTCCCCGCGGCGCTCAAGGCCCGCTACATCGGCACGATGCAGGCGACGGCCGGCCTGGCCGCGGCGCTCGGGCCGCTGTTCGCGGTCTTCGTGTGGACGCGCCTGGACCACGGCTTCTGGGTGCTGTGCGCCGTGGTCAACGGCGTCGCCGGCCTGCTGGCCATGGCCGGGCTGAACCGCGAGGAGAAGCAGGGCGCACCGCAGGACGAAGGCGTTCAGACCAAGGCGGAAGAGACCGTCGGAGGCGCAGCATGACAGAGCAGCACGTGACAGCACGGCCGACCGGGCCGGTGGTGATCGTCGGGTTCGTGGGGCTCACCATCCCCTTCATCGAGACCTTCCAGCCGGAGAACTCGGTGGTCTACGTCGAGGAGCCGGACGTCGCGCGCAAGCGGGACGCGCGCGCCAAGCTCGACGGTGTGGGGTACGCCCGCGACCTGATCGAGTGGGAGTACCACCTGGCCGGCAAGGCCGACGCTTTCCACAACACCCACCGGGACCTCGACCCGGCCGCGATCGTCCCGGCGGTGGAGTACGCCGTGCCCTTCGCCGCCCGGCTCGCCGAGCGCTACGGCCTGCCGGGACCGGGCCTGGGGGCCGCCCTCATCCTGCGCGACAAGGCGCTGCTGCGCGAGGTCAGCGCGGCGGCCGGCATCGTCAACCCGGCGAGCGTACGGGTGGCGGGACCCGATGACCTGCGGGCCTTCCTGCGCGACCACCCGGGTCCCGCGGTGCTCAAGCCGGCCAACCGGCAGGCGTCGCTGGGTGTGCGGGTGGTGAGCGACCCGGCGCAGGTGGACGAGGCCTGGCAGGAGTGCCTGGTCCAGGACGAAGGCATCTTCGTGCCCGACCGGCCGATGGATGTGGTCATGCTCGCCGAGCAGTTCGTCGAGGGCGACGAGTACAGCGTCGAGATGCTGGTGCGCGACGGCGAGCCGCTGTTCACCAACGTCACGGGCAAGAAGCTCTACCCGGGCCCCTACCCGGTGGAGCTGGCGCACATCGTGCCGGCCGACATCCCCGAGGAGCTGTCGGACCTGCTGGGCTCGCAGACCGCGCGGCTGATGACGGCGATCGGGTTCGGGCACGGAGTGGTGCACTGCGAGTGGATCGTCTCGGACGGCGTCCCCTACCTGGTGGAGTGCGCGGGCCGGATGCCGGGCGACGCCATCCTCGACCTCATCGAGGCGGCGTATCCGCTGGAGTTCATGCGCAGTTACTTCGCGCTGCTCAAGGGCGAGCCGCTGCCGGCCGAGCTGCCGGACCGCGCCAAGAGCGGGGCGGCCGTACGGTTCCTGGCGCCCGGGGCCGGCACCGTCGTGAGCGTGAGCGGGGTCGAGGACGCGGAGCGGGCCGAGGGTGTGCTCTTCGCCAACTGCGGTGTCCCGCCGGGCGCGTCCTTCGAAGGGGTGCGCAATTCCTGGGACCGGGTCGGCATCGTGATGACCCGCGCCGACACTCCGGCCGAAGCGCACCGTCTCGCCGGCGCCGCCGCGGCGCTGGTGCGCATCGACATGGCGCCGCCCGGCGAAAGCTTCACAGAAAAGCAATAACCGAGGTTTTGCCGATTCCCCGTTTCCAGGGAATGTTCCCCCTAGGACACGGGAATAGCGGCTCTCTAATATTGAAAGGCATCACTGACATCGAGGGGGCAATATGACTCACCGCGAGGTTGATGTTCTGGCGATCGGTGCGGGCCCGGCGAATCTGGCGCTCGCAGCGGCAATCGAGGAGTCCGGCTCCACGGAGCTGGCCGAGAACACCCTGCTGCTCGAACAGGCTCCGGACATCAAATGGCAGCGCGATCTGCTGATGCCCTGGGCCCGCAGCCAGGTGTCCTTCCTCAAGGACCTGGTGACCCTGCGCAATCCGCGCAGCAAATTCTCGTTCCTCAGCTTCCTGCACGACAACGGCCGACTCGACCAGTTCGTGAATCTGGGCACCTTCCACCCCTACCGGTGGGAGTTCTCCGACTACCTCCAGTGGGTGGCCACCTCGCTGGAGCGGGTGCAGATCCGCTACAGCGCCAAGGCGTCGAGCATCGTGCCCGACCGCGACAGCAACGACGCCATCGTCGGATGGACGGTGACGCTGACCGACGGCGACACCATCCGCTGCCGTGACCTGGTCATCGGCGGCGGCCGTGACGCCCGTGTCCCGGCCCCCTTCACCGAACTGCCCGCGGACCGGGTCATCCACAGCTCCACCTACCGCAGCCGTATCGCGCAGATCGACAAGGACCGGCCGCTGCGCGCGGTCGTGGTCGGCGGGGCGCAGAGCGCCGCGGAGATGTTCTACGCCCTGCACGAGAACCTGCCGCAGAGCCAGATCACCATGATCGTCCGTTCGATAGGACTCCAGAACTACCAGACCAGCAAATTCGTCAACGAGCTGTTCTTCCCGTCCTTCGTGGACGATTTCTACGACACACCGCAGGAAGTGCGCTCGCAGGTGCTGGACGAAATGCGTTTCACCAACTACGCGGGCCTCGCGCCGCCATTCCTGGACGAGCTGTACACCATGCTCTACCGCAATCGGATGCTGGGCGCACAGCGCTCCGAGGTGCGCGCCCTGACCGAAATCATCGGCGCCAGGATCGAGGACGGCGACGTCGTGCTCGACCTGCGGGACCGCAGGACCGGCAAGGAGTCGCCGCTGCGCTGCGACCTGGTGCTGCTGGGCACCGGGTACGACGCCCGTATGCCCGCGCTGATCCGCGACCTGGCCGAGCACGCGGGCCTGGACGAGGTCACCGTCAGCCGCAACTACCGCGTCGACCTCGGCGCGGCCACCCCTGGCGCGGTCTACCTCCAGGGCGTCAACGAGGCCACCCACGGCATCGCCGACTCCCTGATCAGCGTCCTGGCCCACCGCAGCCACGACATCGTCACCGACCTGCTGACCCGGCGCAGCACCTCCGACGTCGGGGCCGCCCGATGAGCCGCGGCACCCTGCTCGTGATCGGCAGCGGGCTGAAGGTCTACCGGGAGTATCTGGTCGCGCCGATCAGCCGCAGGGCGCGCGAGGCCGGGCTGGACACGGTGCTGCTGAACAACCTGAAGCCGACCTGGCAGCAGGAGTATTTCGACGAGGTCGTCGTCGCCAACGTCTTCGACTCCGAGGTGATGGGCGCGGCGGCGCGCGAACTCGCCGCCCGCCGCGATGTCGTCGCCCTGATGTGCTGGGACGAGCCGCTGGTGCTGGACGCGGGGCTGCTGGCCGCCGAGTTCGGGGTGCCGGGGCTGTCGGCCCGCGGGGTGCGCGGCTGCCGGGACAAGGAGCTGACCCGTGCCGAGCTGACCGCGGCGGGCCTGCACCAGCCCGGGTTCGGGCTGACCACCACCGTCGAGGAGGCCCGGGAGACGGCCGCGCGGATCGGCTACCCGGTGGTGCTCAAGCCGCGGGCGATGGGCGCGAGCATCGGGGTGGTCTTCGCGGCCGACGAGGCGGAGCTGGACGCGGCCTTCCGGGTCGCGCTGGCCGCCAGCGAGGTCGACCCGGGGCCCTACCGCGCCAGCGCGATCGTCGAGGAGTACGCGCCGGGCCCGGAGATCAGCATCGACGGAGCGGTGCACAAGGGCGAGTACCTGCCGCTGTTCGTGGCCCGCAAGTACAGCAGCGACCACCCGTACTTCGAGGAGATCGGCCACTCGGTGGACGCGGCCGACCCGCTGCTGGAGGACAAGGAGCTGATGCGGACCCTGGCGCGGGCGCACCAGGCGCTCGGCATCGAGGACGGCATCACGCACAGCGAAGTACGGCTGACCGACCGCGGTCCGCTGATCATCGAGATCAACGGGCGGCTCGGCGGCGACCTCATCCCGTACCTGGGAAGGATCGCCACCGGCATCGAGCCGGGTGAGGTGCTCTTCGACGTGGCCACCGGGCAGCGCCCGGACATCACGCCGACCCGGCGGGCGGTGGCGGGCATCAGGTTCGGCATCCCCGAGCAGGACTGCCTGCTGCGGTCGGTGCGGGTGCCGGAGCCCGGCGACGCGCCGGGCCTGGTGGCGGCGGCGCCGATGGCGGAACCGGGCAGCACCTTGCGGCTGCCGCCCGGCGGCTATCTGGCCCGGCACTCCTTCGTGGTGTGCGAGGCCGACGACGTGCCCGGCTGCCAGGACCGGCTGACGGGGGCCGCCGCGCTGGTCGGGCTGGTCACGGAACCGGTCGGCCCGGCCGACCCGCAGGCACCGTTCGCGATGCCGGCCGGCCTGCTGGACGTGGACGAGTGAACGGCGAGACCGCACACGCGAGGGGAACGGACACATGACGACGACCACGGCGACGGCCCCGGCCCACACCGGGGAGCCGGACAGCGCGGCGGAGATCCTGGCGCGGGCCGGCGCGCTGGCCCCGGTGCTGCGGGAGCGGGCGGCCGAGATCGAGCGGAACCGCACGCTGCCCGCCGACGTGGTGGAACTGCTGCGCGGCACCGGCGTCTTCCGGATGTGTTCGGGCCGGGAGTGGGGCGGCCCCGAGCTGACCTCCATGGACCAGACCCGGGTCGTGGAGAAGCTGGCGTACGGCGACGCCTCGGCCGCCTGGTGCGCGGTGATCGGCGCCAACACCGGTCTGATCGCGAACTTCCTCGACCAGGACATCGTCAAGGAGGTCTACCCGCGGCAGGACATGGTCACCGCGGGTGTGCTGGCCCCGGCCGGGCACGCCGAGCGGGTGCCCGGCGGGTTCCGGCTGTCCGGCCGCTGGTCCTTCGGCAGCGGCATCGACCACAGCGACTGGGTGAACTCGGGCGCCTTCGTCTTCGAGGACGGCAAGCCCTACGCCAGCCCCGACGGCAGCAACCCGCACGAGTCACGGCAGTTCCTGGTCTCCCGCGCGGACGTCGAGACGCTCGACAACTGGGACACCACGGGCCTGTGCGGCACCGGCAGCCGCGACTACACGATCACCGACGTCTTCGTGCCCGAGAACCACACCTTCACCTTCTACGAGCCGCGGGGCCGGATCAGCCCGCTGTCGCAGCCGGAGTCCTTCATGCGGGCGCTGTGCGGGGTGCCGCTGGGGGTGGCGCGGGCCGCCCTGGACCACGCCCGCGAGATCGCCACCACCCGGGTGGACCGGATGACCGGCACCGCCTGGTCCGACAGCTTCCGCGTCCAGGTCACCATCGCCGAGTGCGAGGCCGACTTCAACGCGACGCGTAACGGCGTCTACGGCAGCATGACCCGCCAGTGGGAGGTGCTGGAGGCCGGCGGCACCCTGGACGACCTCACCCCCGAGGAGCGCGCCGCCTCGCCGCTGGCGTGGCTGCACGCCTTCCGTACCGCCCGCTCCATCGTCAACCGGCTCTACGACCTGCTCCAGACCTGGTCCATCAACCGGTCCTCACCCATGGACCGCTGGCTGCGCGACACGGCCACGATGTGCCAGAACCTCACGGCGCAGGACGTCGTCCTGGAGTCGGTCGGCGCCTACCTGCTGGGCGGGCGGCCCAAGTTCCGGATCAGCCTCGGCATCACCACATGACACGTACGGCCGGGCCGCAGACCGGGTCGGGAGGAGGAGTCCGCATGACCAACCAGCTGAGGGGCGACGACATGGCGGTGACCGGGACCACGCAGGACCGGGCACCCGCGACCGCGGCCGAGATCCTGGCACGGGCCGAGGCACTGGCCCCGGTGCTGCGGGAGCGGGCGGCCGAGATCGAGCAGAACCGCAGGCTGCCCGCCGACGTGGTGGAACTGCTGCGCGGCACCGGCGTGTTCGGCATGTGCTGGGGCCGGGAGTGGGGCGGCCCCGAGCTGACCTCCGTCGAGCAGACGCGGGTGGTGGAGAAGCTGGCGTACGGCGACGCCTCGGCCGCCTGGTGCGCGGTGATCGGCGCCAACACCGGTATCTACAGCAACTTCATCGAGCAGGCGGTCGCCAAGGAGATGTTCCCGCGCCCCGACATGATCACCGCGGGGCTGCTCCAGCCCTCGGGCCGGGCCGAGAAGGTGCCGGGCGGCTACCGGCTGACCGGCCGCTGGCCGTTCGGCAGCGGCATCGACCACGCCGACTGGGTGACCTCCGGCGGCTTCGTCTTCGAGGACGGCAAGCCCTACGCCAGCCCCGACGGCAGCAACCCGCACGAGTCGCGCCAGTTCATGGTGCCGCGCGAGCAGGTCGTGACCATCGACAACTGGCACACCACGGGCCTGTGCGGCAGCGGCAGCTGCGACTACACGATCACCGACGTCTTCGTGCCCGAGGAGCACACGTACAGCTTCGGTGTCGTGCACGGCCGGCCCTCGCCGCTCTCCCAGCCGGACGCCTTCACCCGCGCCATGTGCGGGGTGCCGCTGGGGGTGGCGCGGGCGGCGCTGGACCACGCCCGGGAGATCGCCACCACCCGGGTGGACCGGATGACCGGCACCGCCTGGTCCGACAGCTTCCGCGTCCAGGTCACCATCGCCGAGTGCGAGGCCGACTTCAACGCGACGCGTAACGGCGTCTACGGCAGCATGACCCGCCAGTGGGAGGTGCTGGAGGCCGGCGGCACCCTGGACGACCTCACCCCCGAGGAGCGCGCCGCCTCGCCGCTGGCGTGGCTGCACGCCTTCCGTACCGCCCGCTCCATCGTCAACCGGCTCTACGACCTGCTCCAGACCTGGTCCATCAACCGGTCCTCACCCATGGACCGCTGGCTGCGCGACACCACGACCATGTGTCAGCACCTGATCGCCCAGGACCGCATCCTCCAGTCCGCCGGCGCCTACCTGGTGGGCGGCCGACCGGAGTTCGGCATCAGCCTCGGCATCGTCTAGGCCGCCCGGCCGGCCCGAAAGGTCCGGCCGGTCCATCGGTCCCACCCGATCCGGGCCGCCCAGCGGGTCCCACCGATCCGGCCGCTCCGACCGGCCCAGGGCGGGCCGCCCGTCCGGCCCGCCCGCCCCGCCCAGCACGTTTCCGTACATCCCGTGCCCGTCCGGTGCGCCCGGACGTCCGGCACCACCCACCACACCAGAGCCGCGGTCGCTGCTGCTCCGCCCTGCCCAGGAGCGGCGCCCGCAGCGGTCATTCGCCTGTGCGCAGGCCACGGGGAGGAGACCCGATGAGCAGAGGTCTTGTGCTTTTGGTCAACCCCAACAAGGTGCACCCACCGATCGCGCCCTACGCGCTCGACGTGCTCACCACCTCGTTGGAGGCCGCCGACTTCGAGGTCGAGGTGCTGGACCTCACCTTCCACCGGGAGGACTGGAAGTCCTTCCTGTCCGAGTACTTCGCCGAGCGCGACCCGATGCTGGTCGGCGTCACCATCCGCAACACCGACACGGTCTACGCCTTCGAGCAGCGCCCCTTCGTCGGTGAGCACAAGGAGATCATCACCGAGCTCAAGCGGCTCACCGACGCCCCGATCGTGGCCGGCGGCATCGGCTTCTCGACCATGCCCTTCGCCCTGGTCGACTACTTCGGCATCGACTTCGGCGTGAAGGGGCCGGGCGAGAAGATCATCTGCGACCTGGCGGACGCGCTGCTCACCGGGCGCGACCCCGGCACCGTCCCCGGGCTGCTGCGCAACACCGCCGAGGGCGTCGTGCGGGTGCCGCCCGCCGTGCTCACCGCACGGCACGGGAAGACGGTGGTCCCGCTGCCCACCGGGCAGTTCGAGCCCCGGGTGTGGCAGGTGGACAGCACCGCGTCGTACGTCCGCCGGTCGGGGGCCGCGTACAAGGTGGACAACCTGATGTACTACCAGCGCGGCGGGCTCGGCAGCATCCTGACCAAGAACGGCTGCACCTACCGCTGCTCGCACTGCGTGGAGCCGGATGCCAAGGGCACCTCGTTCGGGCAGCGCTCGGTGGTCGCGGTGGTAGACGAGATGGAGTCGCTGGCCGCGCAGGGCATCCTCGACCAGCACACCACCGACAGCGAGTTCAACCTGTCGGTCTCGCACGCCAAGAACGTGCTGCGGGAGATCGTCCGCCGCCGGCACTCCGACCCGGCCAACCCGCTGGGCGGGCTGCGGCTGTGGGTCTACTGCCAGCCCAGCCCGTTCGACGAGGAATTCGCCGCGCTGCTGGCCGCGGCCGGCTGCCGCGGGGTGAACGTCGGCTCCGACCACGTCAGGCCGGACATGCTGACCGGCTGGAAGGTGACCGAGAAGGGCACCACCTACTACGACTTCGCCGACACCGAGCGGCTGGTCCGGCTGTGCCGCGAGCACGGCATCCTCACCATGGTCGAGGCGCTGTTCGGGATGCCCGGCGAGACGCCGGACAGCATGCGGGCCTGCGTCGAGGCCTTCATGGCGCTGGACGCCACGGTGACCGGCTTCTCGCTGGGGCTGCGACTGTTCCCGTACACGCCGATGGGCATCGCGATGGCCGCGGAGTGCGACGGGGTCCGTACGGTGCCGGGTCTGCAGTCCAACACCGCCACCGGGCCGATCGTGCTCAAGCCGCTGTCGAAGTGCTCGGGTCCCGTGGAGTACGAGCGGCAGTTCATGTTCGACGAGCACGGCGACTTCCGGCTGGTCTGCTACTTCTCCCCCGACCTGCCGGCCGACTCCGCCGCGGTCGGCGACCCCTCCGCGCGCTGGAGCCCGTCGGTCGACCTGCTGTGGGACCTGGTGGACCCCGCCGACTACTTCCGGGTGATGCTGCCGACGCTGGCCGGCTCCAGCGAGCACGACAACAACTACGCCGACAACCCGTTCCTCACCGGCCTGAGCGGGCTCGGCTACACCGGCGCCTTCTGGTCCCACTGGCGGGAACGGGAGGAGATCCTGGCCCGCGCCAAGGACGGCGGCATGGCCGAGCCCGCCGACGTGTAATGCCCTGTTCACATATTCCACTGAAACACCTGTACGTGAATTCACGACTGTCCGTGTCCGCGACCCGTGATACGCCGTAGGCCGGCGCCATTAATGGCCTACGGCGTATCACGGAGCCGCACTGAAGCCCTTGCGGTCCGGTGTTCCCTGCCGCATCCTGGTACCGGTCGACCCTGAGCCACCATGAACAGCAAGTTGGGGGAAATCGAATTTAGAGGGGCACATGAGCCAGCAGGAAAACACCACGAGATTACATTGGCAACTCCCGCAACACCCCGACATCTGTCGGGATAATTCGGGCCGTCGCCCGGAAGGGGGAGTCCTGCCGTTACGTCCGATTCCTGCTCCGCTCACCGTCCTGCTCGCCGACGCCCAGCCGGCGATCCGGCACGGCGTCCGATCCGTACTCGAGCGGTCGACCGGCATCAGGGTGGTCGGTGAGGCCGCCACGACCGAGGAGGTGCTCGCCGAGACCTCGCGCTGCCGGCCCGACGTCCTGGTGGTCGACCCGCTGATGGACGAACCGGCAGGTATGCAGGTCATCAGCCAGGTACTGCGGATGACACCGGGTACGGGCGTGCTGGTCTTCAGCTCGGTCGACGACGACAAGGCCATCACCTCGGCGCTGCACGCCGGGGCGCGCGGCTACCTCATCAAACGGGCGAGCGCGGACCAGATCCTGCGCGGCATCCAGGCCGTGGCCGCCGGTGAGGCGATCGTGGACAAGTCGATAGCCGACCGGCTCAGCGTCCTGATACGTCCGGCCACCGGGCAGTATTACTACCCGTTCCCCCAGCTCACCAACAGGGAGCGGGACGTGCTGGAACGCATCGCGGCGGGCAAGTCCAACGCCGCCATTGCCAAGGAACTCGCACTCGCCTCCAAGACCATCAGCAATCGGGTCTCGGCGATCTTCGGCAAGCTCGGTGTCGCCGATCGGGCACAAGCCATTGTATTGGCCAGGGACGCGGGCCTCGGGCATGCGTCAGCGCCCTTTATCCAGCACGGCACTCCGGGAAACCCGCTGGGCATGCGTATTCCTGCTTCCCAGCCGCAGATTCCCATGTGAAAGGGAAGACTTCCCCTGTCGATCGGGAGTCGCCGGATTCTAGCCTGAAGGCTGTCGCACGGCCACCCATTCGAAGGACGCCGATCGGAGCGGGACGTTGACCGACCACGAGCACGCCGACGTGACCATCCGCACCATGGAGCCGGATCACCTCGAAAGGGCCCACGGGCTCGACCTGAAGCTGCTCCACCCGTGGCCCGGGCTGGACACACCCTTCCGCGGCGCCTGGTGCGTCCTGCGCCCGGGCGACGTGTCGGAGGTGCACGGCCACCACGACCGGGAGATCTTCATCGTCATGTCCGGCCGCGGCACCGTCGTCGCCAACGGCAGGCGGCACGAGATCGCGGCGGGCGACCTGGCGTACATCAGGCCCGACGTGCAGCACAGCGTCGTCAACGAGCACGACGAGGACTTCGCCTACTACGCGATCTGGTGGGACCCGGCGATGTCCGCGGAATTCCTCGACGGGCAGGAGCGGGAGGCCGGCGGGACGGCCGCCGCCCCCGAGGTGGCGACCGCCGCTCCCGCCGTCGCCGGGCAGGCGTCGTGATCGACTACGAGGGGCGCCGCTTCCGCGCGCCGGACGGCGACACCAGCACCGAGGCCGTCTACCACCAGCAGGACGACTTCGTCTGGGGCGAGGTGGCCGGCGGCGCGATCCGGCGCGGCTGGACGGCGGGCACCCGCGGGCCCGACGGGACGCTCTCGATGGGCTACACCATCGTCTTCGCCTCGGGCGAGGTGGTCTGCGGGCGGACCGTGAACACCCCGGAACTGACCGAGGACGGCCGGCTGCGGCTGCACGAGGCGTGGGAGCGGTACGGCCCGCACGCCGCGACCGGCGTCTCCTACATCGAAGAGGTGGCCTGAGCGTGGCACCGGCTGACATCCCCTCGGACGCGGACTGGCGGCGGCTGGAGAAGAGTGTGACGGGCCGCGTACTGCGGCCCGGCGACGCGGAATTCCACTCCTCCAGCGTGCCGTTCAACAAGCGCTTCACCAAGGCCGTGCCCGCCGGGGTGGTCAGCGTCGCCGACGTCGCCGACGTGCGGCGCGCGGTGGAGTGGGCGCGGGACACGGGCGTACCGATCGTGCCGCGCGGCGGCGGCCACTCGTACGCCGGCTACTCGGTCAACTCCGGCCTCGTGGTGGACCTCAGGGCGCTCGGCACGGTAACCGCGGACGGGTCGAGCGGGCGGGTCACGGCCGAGGGCGGGGCAAGCATGGCCGCCGTCTACGCGGCAGTCGAGCCCGAGCAGATCGCGTTCGCGCTGGGCAACGGCGCCTCGGTGGGCATCGCGGGACTGACCCTCGGCGGCGGCTCCGCGGCCACCTCGCGGAAGTACGGGCTCACCGCGGACGCGCTGGTCGCCACCACCCTGGTGACGGCCGACGGCGAGCTGCTGACCTGCGACGCGGAGCGGAATCCGGACGTCTTCTGGGCCTGCCGCGGCGGCGGCGGGGGCAATTTCGGCATCAACGTGTCCTTCACCTACCAGGCCTTCCCGGTCTCCGACGCCTCGACCTGCCTGCTGCTGTGGGACGGCGCCGACGCGCCCAAGGTCTTCGCGGTGCTCCAGGAGGTGATGCGGCAGGCGCCCGAGGAGTGCTCGATCCGGCTCGGCCTGAGCACCACAGGGTCCGGCGTCACCGTCTCCGCGGTCGGGCTGCACCTGGGACCGGCCAGCGAGCTGCGCGACCTGCTCGACCCGGTCCTGTCGGTGGCCGAGCCGCTGCGCCAGGACATCGCCGACCGCACCTTCTGGGAGGCGAAGGACTACCTGCTGCACGAGACCTCGGAAGGCGCGTTCGCGGCCCGGACGAATTTCGCCGTCGACCCGCTGCCGCCCGAGGCCGTCGCCGAGGTCCTGGCCCGGCTCGGCCGCTGGCCGGGCGGCAGCAACCCGGACGGCGGCGGCTTCGCCCTCTTCGGCTGGGGCGGCGCGGTCAACAAGGTCGCGTCCGCCGACACCGCGTTCGCCCAGCGCGAGGCGAACTACCTGGTCAGCATGGACACCTCCTGGGCCGACCAGGACGGCCCCGAGGCGGTGCCGAGGCATCTGCGCTGGCTGGCCGAGCTGCGCGAGTCGGTGGCGCCGTACATGGCGGAGGGCGCCTACGTGAACTTCATCGATCCCGAGCTGGCGGACTGGCGCACCGCCTACTACGGCGCCAACTACCCGCGCCTGGTGGAGGTCAAGCGGCGGGTCGACCCGGAGGGGCTCTTCCGCTTCCCGCAGGCCATCGGCTTCTGACCTGCCGCGGGGCTCCCGGCCGGACGGCGCGTCCCGGCCGGGAGCCCTGCGGTCAGTTGGCCAGCGGCAGGACCGTACGCCGCGGGACCGGGGTCAGGACGGAGGCGGGGACCACCTCCTCGGTCTCCTCGTCGATCAGCGAGACCCGGACCGCAGGATGGGGTGAGGTGTCGACGCTGAGCGTGAGGTCGAGCGCGAACAGCACGCTGACCGGGTGCGTACCGCGCTCGTCCTGGTAGGCGCCCGCGTAGCGCAGCACCCGCCAGCCCTCGTCGTCCCAGTGGTCGAGCAGCGCCGAGCGGACCACGGGCATCGCGGTCTGCCAGGCCAGGGAGTTCTCCAGCAGCTGCACCGTCGCGGCGACCGGTACCCGCTCTCCCGTCCCGGACGGCAGCGGATTACCGAAGACCCTGATCCTGGCCTTGCGCAGCGGCACCAGCCACACCCGGTCCAGGTCGGCGGCCAGGCCGAGCAGCAGGACGGCCGCCGCGGCGAGGACCAGCGCGGAGCCGCCGGGGCGCCGGGAGATCTCCGACCACCAGGCGCTGTCAGCGCCCGCCGCCGCCACACCGCCGGCCATCACGAGCCCGGCCCTGGTGAAGGAGCGGGCCCCGATCGGACCCTCGTCACTGGCGCTGCACCCGCAGGACGACTCGGGCGCGGTGGCCTTCGCGTACGCCAGGTAGCCGGTGAAGCCGGCGCCGAGCAGCGCCGTCGCGATGCCCGGCAGCAGCGCGTCCGGTGCCGCCAGCAGGGCCGCCGCCAGGGCCAGTTCGAGCCCGCCGAGCGCGCGCAGCGCCAGCGTGGCGCGCCGGCCGTCGTTGAGCACCCGGACCAGCACGGTGTTCGCCGCGAGCCGGGCGGTCTGCCGGCCGAAGAGCTTGGCCGCGCCGGTCAGCGCGAGCAGCAGCCCGCAGACCAGCGGCGCGAGGTTGGAGACCAGCGGAATCATCGCACCGACTCCCTCAGTGCCCGAGTGAGACGCGGGCGATGTCGATGGAGCCGTCCGCGGGCCGCCAGGCGCCGAGCACCTGCGCCTCCTGCCCGATCCGGGTCCGCGACAGGTCCGCGGTGAGCGCCCCGCCGAGGTAGGACGCGGTCGTGGTGTCGGGGACGATCCGGCCGACCAGCTCGTCGTTGCCGTGGGTGAGGTGCAGCCGGTCCTTGGCGATGCCGCGGATGGTGACGTAGACGTTCACGATGTTGACCCACACCGCGTCCGCCGCGATCGTCCCGTCGGGCATGGCCGCCCCGCGCGCGTACAGCCCGTCGCCGACCTCGATGGCCTCGGCGGTGGTGGTGCGCAGCTTCCAGATGCTGGTGGCGTTGGTCAGCTGGATCAGGTGCCGCTCCCCGTGGGAGCCGGCGACGTCCAGGACGTTGCGGTTCATGGCGACGATCCGGCCTTCGGCGAAGGCCGCCGGGATCGCCGCGTCGAGCGAGGGCATCGGCTCGGCGAACGCGGCCTCGGCGTCGAGCCCGCCGAGCGCGGACGCGCCCACGATGGTGGCGCCGCCGATGGCCGCCGTGGTGAGGAAACGCCTCCGGTCCAGGCGACGCCCGCCGGATTCCTGGGTGTGGCTCATGTCGTCCTTCCTGTCTCGCGTGGTGCCGGTGGATGTACCGGGCGGGAGGTCACTCGTAGATGTAGACGGGCAGCTTGCCGGAGCTGAGGCTGCCGATCGCGGTGAAGGCCGCGGGGGTGAGGTCGATGACGCGGTTGGTGCGGCACGCGCCGTTGCAGCACGCGGACTCGCCGCAGAAGCTCTTGGTACGCGGCCCGCAGTCGGCGAGCGTCACGCACACGGCGGCGCCCGAGCACTGGTGACGGACGTTCACCACCGCGCCGCAGGTGCGGCGCGGCATGTTCTCGCCGCACAGGTCGGGCCGGGTGATGTCCCAGCAGGCGGCCGAGAGGTTGGGCCAGGCGGCCATGTTCTTGCTGGACTGGCAGGTGCCGCACGCGCCGGTGCCGGCGCTGCCGCAGGAGCCCCAGGCGTTGCCGCAGCAGAACCAGGTGGCTTCGCCCGCCCACAGGGAGGTCGATCCGCAGGCCATGTCGTGTTCCCTTCGCATGGGCGCAGGTCTTATGACCTGCGCATGACAACACATACGACGGCACCGCGGAACGGGGGGCCGCGGCGGTGTCCTGAGGTGCCGAGTGATTACGCGCCCATGACAAGCGTCGAGCGGGAGTGCTCCGCGCCGTTGCGGTGCTGCGAGGGGGTGACGCCGTGCCGTACCTGGCGGTGCGCGCTTGCGGGAGCTGCCTCGGGCGGGCCTCTGCTGTGCCGTATGCGTCGGATGAGTCGGCAGTGCAGGGTGGAACACGGCCATGATGCGCGCTTCTACGCGCGTTCGGAAGGGGGCGCACAACCGTTTCTACGCGCGTTCGCGTGCGCACGCCCCCCGTGGCGCCCGCCCGGCCGGGCCGGCGAACGGCGCACGGCCCGGCCGCCGTTCGCCCCCGGCGCCACGCGTACCGGCCGCCGCGCGGGGTAGCCGGGTCCTGCACACCAGCCGCGACACCCCCCGTGCCGACCCGAGGTAGCTGAGGCCCGCCCATGACTTCCGACACCCGCACGGAGACCCGTGAAGACCACGCCCCGGCTGCCGGAGGCGGGAAGGACGACGGCGAGACCAAGGGAACCGTACTGATCGCGCTGCTGGCGAACGTGGCGATCGCCATCGCCAAAGCGGTCACCGGCGCCCTCACCGGCTCCCCCGCCCTGCTCGCCGAGGCGGCGCACTCGATCGCGGACACCCTCAACGAGGTGTTCCTGCTGGCCTCCGTCCCCCTCAGCAAGCGCAAGCCCGACGCGCAACACCCCTTCGGCTACGGCAAGGAGCGCTTCTTCTGGGCGCTGCTCGCGGCCGTCGGCATCTTCGTCACCGGCGGCTGCTTCTCCTTCTACCAGGGCCTGCACGGCTGGCTCTCCCCCGAGACGGACGCCTCCGAGAGCTTCCTGATCACCTATGTCGTGCTGGGCGTGTCGCTGGCCGCTGAGGGCGCCTCGCTGCTGCGGGCGGTCGTCCAGCTGCGCGGCCGGGCCCGCTCGCACGGGCGCTCGCTGTTCCAGGAGGTCGCCAAGAGCACCGACCCGACCGTGCGTACGGTCTTCGCCGAGGACGCCACAGCCGTGCTCGGCGTCCTGCTGGCCGCCGGCGGCGTGCTGGGCCACCAGCTCACCGGGGCGCCGCAGTGGGAGGCCGGCGCGGCACTGGCCATCGCGCTGCTGCTGATCCTCGTCGCCTACCTGCTCGGCCGCTCCGCCCGCGACCTCCTGGTCGGCCAGGCCGTCGACCCGCGCCTTCAGCAGGAGGCGTACGAGATGCTCGCCGAGCAGAAGGAGATCGACACCGTGGCCGTCCTGCTGACCATGCGCCTCGGGGTGGACTCGGCGCTGCTGGCGGCCCGGGTGGACCTGCACGCGGGCCTGGACAGCGAAGAGGTCGAGGAGGTCAGCGAGCGGATCAAACGCGACCTGCGCGACAAGCACCCCGGCTTCGGCGAGATCTTCCTCGACATCGTGGACGCGGACCGCGACGAACGCGCACGGGCGCACGCACGCAAGCAGGAAGTCGACCGGGCCGTCGAGGAGCAGGACCCGCTGCAGGAAGGACCGCGGCAGCAGTGACATGGCACCATCCGGACGGAATATCGCCCGGCCGCGTACCCGCGCGCCGGAGCCGGGTAACCGCATGGGTGGGCCGGCCTTCCCCGGCCGGCCGGCACAGCACCGCAGGCACGTGAAAGGCGGCCGTCATGCCCCGAGGTTCCAGCCCCAAGCGCGAGCGCCAGTACGAGCACATCAAGGACAGCGCCGAGAACCGCGGCGAGTCCGAGAGGCGGGCCGAGGAGATCGCCGCCCGCACGGTGAACAAGGAGCGCGCCCGCGCGGGCGAGTCGAAGACCGCCAGCCGCAGCTCCGTCACGGACATGTCGTCGTCCAGGCGGGGCGGGCAGCGCTCGCACTCCGGACCCGGCGGCCCCACCAAGGAGCAGCTCTACAACGAGGCCCGGCAGCGCAACGTCAAGGGCCGCTCATCGATGACGAAGTCCGAGCTGAGCAGGGCGCTCGGGCGCTGACGCGTTCCCCCGCCGGGGCAGCGCCTACCGGAGGAGGACCACGCGGCATGGCAGGACACGAGTCGGACCGGACGGACGACACCGGACGGCGGGAGACCGCCGAGGAAAGGGCGGACCGCCGCTGGGGCGACCTGCTCCAGGAGCTGCGGGTCGCGCAGACCGGGGTGCAGATCCTCTTCGGCTTCCTGCTGACCGTGGTCTTCCAGCAGCGCTTCCCCCAGCTGTCCGACACCGACCGGCACCTCTACGTGGCCACCGTGGTGGTCGGCGCGGCGACCACCGGCGCCCTCATCGGCCCGGTGGCGATGCACCGGCTGCTCACCGGCCGCCGCGTGAAGCCCGAGACCGTGGTGTGGGCGTCCCGGATGACCGTGGTCGGGCTGTTCCTGCTGCTGTGCACGACAGCCTGCTCGCTGCTGCTGGTCCTGCGGCTGGCGATCCACGACACGGGCGCGGCCTGGCTGGCCGGCGTGATGGTGCTCTGGTTCTCGGTGTGCTGGCTGGGCATCCCGCTGTGGGCCAGGTACCGGAGCACGCCGGGCCCGGACCAGGACTGAGCACGAGCGGGGGGGGGGGGGGGGGGGGGGGGGGGGGGGGGGGGGGGGGGGGGGGGGGGGGGGGGNCCCCCCCCCCCCCCCCCCCCCCCCCCCCCCCCCCCCCCCCCCCCCCCCCCCCCCCCCCCCGGACGCCTCCCGCACACCCGTCTGCTCGCGCAGACTTCCTACAGCGGCGGGAGCGCCAGGTGCTCGCGCAGCGTCGTGCCCTCGTACGCGGTCCGGTACGAGCCGCGCTCCTGGAGTTCGGGGACGACCGTGTCCACGATGTCGGTCAGCGACGACGGCAGCAGGTGGGGGACGATGTTGAAGCCGTCCGCCGCCCGGGTGCGGACATAGCGCGTCCACTCGTCGGCGGCCAGTGCGGGCAGCACCTGCCCGGTGAGCACCCGCAGGTCGGCGCCCAGCTCCGCGGGGTGCAGCCGTACGCCGTCCACGTCGGCGGCCAGCTCCCGCAGCAGCGCGGTCAGTCCGGAAGCCGGGCCGACGTGGCGCAGCCGCCCGGCCGGCTGCCAGGCCGCCGACTCCTCCAACCGGGCGAGCCGCTCCGCGGCGGGCAGGTCGGTGTCGAGCAGCACCTCGGCCTCGGCGAAGACCAGCGGGGCGCCAGGGCCAGGTGCAGCCGGCGGCTGCCGCCGTGGTCAGGGGCGGTCACGGCGTCTCCCCGTCCGGGACGGTCCCGGTGGCCCCGGGGCCGGTCGCCCGGGCCGGGACGGACCGGTTCTTCTCCACCGGGGCGGTCGGGATCTTCTCGCCGGCCTCGATCGCCACCGTCAGCCGGTTCTCGGCCGGCGGCAGCGGGCAGGTGGCCAGGTCGGTGTAGGCGCAGGGCAGGTTGGAGGCCCGGTTGAAGTCGACCAGCACATTGCCGTCGGCGTCGGGCGCGTCGATGGACACCGCCCGGTTGGCCGCGTAGGTGGTCACGCCCGAGGTGGCGTCGGTGAGCAGGACGAGCAGGCTGCCCGGGGCGTGGCCGTTGAAGGCGGTCAGCCGGTGGGTGGTGCCGTCGAGGTCGAACTCGACCTGGCCCGGGGCGTCGTAGACGTGCTGGAGGCCCTCCACCGCCGCGCCCACCGTCGTCGGCCGCGGCTCGTCGAAGGGCACGTAGCGGCCGGCGCGGGCCCAGCGCGGGTCGGGGGCGTAGGCGGGGGTGCCGGTGAAGGCCAGCCGCAGGCCGTTCTCCGGGTGCCGGGGGCGCAGGATGTCGTATCCGCCGCGCTTGGCGACCTCGATCGCCGCGTCACCCGCGATGGGGTAGAGGCTGACCCGCTCCTCGATCACGCCGAAGCTGTGCCGCCCGTGCAGGACCTGGCCGTCCAGGGCCAGTTCCTCGTCGTCCGACAGCTCCACCACGACGCCCTCGTCGGTGCTCGACCAGGCGCCGGGCGCGTCGGGGAAGCGGGTGGGGGTGGCGTCCAGCCAGTGCAGGCCGGTGATGGCGAGGAAGCCGTGCGGGCCGGCGAGCGCCTTCTCCTTCTCGGCGTGCCACCGCTCCCAGTCCTGGGCGAAGGCGGCGCGGTCGGTCTCTTCTGCCTGTGCGGTCATGACGACTCCTCGGTTCCGGTGGTGCGCGGGGTGGGGCGTGCCTCGTTCTGGGCGGCGGTCTGCTCCAGCCGCCGGAACCTGCTGCCGTGGAAGACCAGCGGCGCCACCGTGTGGTCGGCCTCCAGGGCGTGGATGCGCAGCAGGACGATGTCGTGGTCGCCGGCCCTGATGTGCTGCTCGACGCTGGTGTCGAACCAGGCGCCCGCGCCGTCGAGCAGCACCGCGCCGTCCTCGGTGGCGTGCCAGTCCAGGCCCGTGAAGCGGTCGTCGCTGCGGGCGGCGAGCTGGGCGCAGGCCCGCTCCTGGTCGGCGGACAGCACCGTGATGCCGAGCCGGGCGCGGTCGGCGAGCAGCGGCCAGGTGGTCGAGGTGTGCGCGACGCAGACCGACAGCAGCGGCGGGTCGAGCGAGACCGCGGTGAAGGAGTTGGCGGCCAGGCCCACCGGTATGCCGTCCACGAGGGCGGCCACCGCGGTCACCCCGGTGGGGAAGGCGCCGAAGACCCGCCGCAATTCGCCCGGGGACAAGGGGTGTTCAGCGGGCCCGGGCTGCTCGCCGGCCGCGGCCTTCCCTCCGGCCGCGGCCCGTTCGCCGGTGCGGGTCTGCTCGTCGGTGCGCGGCTCCCTGTCCGTACGCCGCTCCTCGTCCGTACGCGGCTGGTCGTCGGTACGCCGCTGCTCGTCGGTGGTGGCCCGCTCGGCGGGCCGGGTCTGTTCCTCGAACCGGGTCTGGGTGGTCATCGTCGCTTCCATTCCTCGGCCAGCAGCTCGTACGAACGCACCCGGTCGGCGTGGTCGTGGGTGATGGTGGTGATGATCAGCTCGTCGGCGCCGGTGGCGTCGCGCAGTGTTTCCAGCTGGTCGGCGACCTGTTGCGGCGTCCCGATGAACTGGGTCTCGACGCGGTCCGCCACCAGGTCCCGCTCCTGCTCGCTCCACGCGTGCGAGCGGGCCTCGTCGGGGGTCGGGAAGCGGATCGCGCCCGCCCCGCTGCGGATGCTGTGCACCCACAGGCCGTAGCCGGTGGCCAACTCCCGTGCGATGTCCTCGTCCTCGGCCACCACGACGTCCGCGGACACGCTGACGTAGGGCTGTTCCAGCTCGGCCGAGGGTACGAACTCCGCCCGGTAGCCCTCCGCGGCCTCCAGTACGGTGGCCGGGCTGACGTGGTAGTTCGCCGCGAAGCGCAGGCCGTTGGCGCCGGCGACCTGGGCACTGATGCCGGCGCTGCTGCCCAGGATCCACACCTGCAGCTCGGCGCCCTCGCCGGGCACGACGTGCGCCTCGATGCCGTCCTCGGTGGCGTAGCTGCCGGCCAGCAGCGCCAGGATGTCGGCGATCTGCTCGTCGTAGGCCTGCGACTCGGCGCCGGGCAGCGTCAGCAGCCGCTGGTGCAGCGCGAACCGCGGCGAGCCGAGCAGCTTCTCGAAGGAGAAGGGCGCCGGGACCCGCAGCCCGTTGGCGGTGCGGCCGTCCACCACCGGCGGGGCGCCGACCGGCACCGGCGGCCGCGAGTTGGGCAGGTTGCGCCCGCCGGAGCGGCCGAGCCCGAGGTCGAAGCGGCCCGGGTGCAGGGCGTCGAGCAGCCCGAACTCCTCCACGGTGGACAGCGCGGTGCGGTGCCCGAGCTGTACGGCGCCGGCGCCGAGCCGGATGGTGCTGGTGGCGGCGGCGGTCAGCGCGAGGACGACGGCCGGGGAGGTGCCCGCCACCCCCGGGTTGAGGTGGTGCTCGGCGAACCAGTAGCGGGCGTAGCCGAGCCGTTCTGCGTGCTGTGCCAGGTCGATGCTGTTGCGCAGTGCCTGGCCGGCGGTGGATCCGGTGGAGATCGGTACCAGGTCCAGGACCGCGAGCGGGGTGTTTGCCACGACGGTGCTCCTTGTCAGGCGTTGGGGGCGGCGGTCGCCGGGCCGGCGGGGACATCGATGCCGACCGGACCCCAGGCCCAGGGCGGGTCGGGGATGTCCTTGCGCAGCACGGGTGCGATGTCGGACTGGAAGAGTTCGAGGGCGTCGCGGTGCTGGGTCTCGGTCAGGCCGCCGGCGTCGGCGTGCAGGTGCAGCACGGTGTGCCCGAACTGCTCGTGGTAGCGGTGCACCTTCTCGATGACCTGCTGCGGGCTGCCGATCAGCGCGGAGCTGCGTTCGACGAAGTCCTCGAGGGTGGCGAAGACCGGTTCGACGCCGAGCTGTTTCTGGAAGGCCAGATGGCCCTCGAAGACCGGCCGGTAGACGGCCAGCGCCTCCTGCGAGGTGCGGGCCGCGTAGTAGCCGGCGCTGCCCGCGCCGACGGTGGCCAGCGCCGGGTCGTGGCCGTAGTGCTCCCAGCGCTCGCGGTAGTGGCGGACGAGCTCCGCGTACGGCTCGATGGGGTTGGTGACGTTGGCGGAGAACAGCGGGTCGCCGTAGCGGGCGGCCAGGTCGACGGACTCCCGGCTGGTGGCGCTGCCGTGCCAGACCCTGACCGGGTTCTGGTAGGGGCGCGGCCACACCTCGGCGTCCTTCAGCTCCGGCCGGAAGCGCGGGCCGGCGGTGACCTTCGGCTGCCGCCAGATCTGCCGGAACAGCTCGTAGCTCTCGGCGTTGCGGTCCCACTGGTCGTCGGTGGTGACGTGGAAGAGCTCGCGCTGCGCCGTGCCGTTTCCCTTGCCGACGATCAGCTCCAGCCGCCCGCCCGACAGGTGGTCGAGCGTGGCGTAGTCCTCGTAGGCGCGCACCGGGTCGAGCAGGCTGAGCGTGGTGACGGCGGTGAACAGCCGGATGCGGGAGGTGAGCGCGGCGAGGTGGCTGAGCACCACGGGCGGCGCCGAGGAGATGAAGGGGCGCTCGTGGCGCTCGCCGACGCCGAAGCCGTCGAAGCCCAGCTCCTCGGCCAGCAGCGCGTTGTCGATCACCTCGCGGAAGCGCTCCTGGGTGGATTTCCGCACTCCGGTGACCGGGTGCGGGGAGTGCACGATCAAGGTGATGGTCAGGAATCTCACGACGCCGCCTCCGTACGGGTGCCGGCCGCCGGGGCGAGTGCCGGCAGGCCGAGGTGGTCGCGCAGGGTCTCGCCCTCGTACTCGGTCCTGAAGACCCCGCGCTCCTGGAGCAGCGGCACCACGGTGTCCGCGAACTCGTCGAGGCCGCCCGGGGTCAGATGCGGCGCGAGGATGAAGCCGTCGCTGGCATCGGCCTGCACGAATTCCTCCAGCTCCCGGGCGACCCGCGCCGGAGTGCCGACGAAGGACTGCCGCCCGGTCACCTCGATGACCACCTCGCGCAGCGAGAGCTTCTTGCGCTCGGCGACCTCCCGCCAGCGCGCGACCGTCGCCAGCCGGTCCTGGCTGCCGGCGTCGGCCCGGCCGCGGACGATCGGGGCCGCGTCGAGCAGCGGCTCCACCTCGGGCAGCGGGCCGTCCGGGTCGTAGCCGCTCAGGTCGCGGTTCCAGAGCCGTTCCGCGAAGGTGACCGCGGTCTGCCCGCTGACCTGCTGGTGCCGGACCAGGTCCGCCTTCTCCGCGGCCTCGGCCTCGGTGTCGCCCAGGACGAAGGTGACCCCGGGCAGGATCAGCAGCTCCTCGGGCGAGCGGCCGTACTTGGCCAGCCGGCCCTTGACGTCGGCGTAGAAGGCCTTGCCGGCCTCCAGGGTGCCGTGCCGGGTGAAGATCGCGTCGGCGGCCGAGGCGGCGAACTCCCTGCCCTGCTCGGAGTCGCCGGCCTGGAAGATCACCGGGCGGCCCTGCGGGCTGCGCGGCACGTTGAAGCTGCCGCTGATGTCGAACTGGCTGACGCGGTGCGCGAACCGCCCGGCCTCGGCGTCGCGCAGGAAGGTGCCCGACTCCTTGTCCGCCACGATCTCGTCGCCCTGCCAGGAGTCCAGCAGCGCCTTGACCGCGGTCAGGAACTGCGCGGCCCGCTCGTAGCGGTCCTCGCGGGCCAGGAAGCCGCCGCGGCGGAAGTTCTGGCCGGTGAACTCGTCCCAGGAGGTGACGACGTTCCACGCGGCCCGCCCGGCCGACAGGTGGTCGAGGCTGGCGAACTGCCGGGCCACCTCGTACGGTTCGTTGAAGGTGGAGTTGATCGTGCCGGCCAGGCCCAGCCGGTCGGTCACCGCGGCCAGCGCCGCCAGCACGGTGAAGGTGTCGGGGCGGCCGACCACGTCCAGGTCGTATATCTCGCCGCCCTGCTCGCGCAGCCGCAGCCCCTCCGCCAGGAAGAGGAAGTCGAACTTGGCCCGCTCCGCGGTCCGCGCGAGGTGGACGAAGGAGCTGAAGTCGATATGGCTGCCGGCCGCCGGGTCGCTCCACACGGTGGTGTTGTTCACGCCGGGGAAGTGCGCGGCGAGATGGATCTGCTTGACGGGCTTGCTCATGCGGGGTGACCTTCCTGGGGTGTCGCGCGGGTCGCCGGTGCCGTGGCTCTAGGCGGCGGCGTAGCGGTTGGCGGGGCGCGGCAGTCCGAGCAGCCCGCGCAGGGTGGCGGCCCCGTACTCGCGCCGGAAGGCGCCGCGGCGCTGGAGTTCGGGCACCAGGTCGCGGGTGATCCGCTCCAGGTCGTACGGCAGGGTGGCCGGCCGCAGCCGGAAGCCGGTCGGCCCGGTCCGCGCGAACTCCTCCAGCAGGTCGGCGAGTTCGGCGGGCGTACCGGCGAAGACCGTGGCGTCGCCCGCGTACGGCGTGTCCAGTGCCGCGTCCAGCCGGGCCCTGCGCTCGGCCGCGCGGCCGGGCTCGTCGTCGAGCAGCACCACCAGGTCGGCGAGGATGTGCACGGTCTCGCCGCCGCGTCCCGCCTGCTCCTGCGCGGTACGGATCTCGGCGACGATCGCCGCCGCCTGGGCGGTGTCGTGCGGGGTGACGAAGCCGATGTCGGCGGACGTGCCGACCAGTTGGAAGGGCTCGGAGCGGTGCGCGAGCGCGGCCACCAGCGGCTGGCCCTGCGGCGGGCGCGGGGTGATCGAGGGGCCCTTGACCGAGAAGAGCGTGCCCTCGAAGTCGATGTAGTGCAGCTTGGCGCGGTCGATGAAGCGGCCGGTGGCCACATCGCGGATCTCCGCGTCGTCCTCCCAGCTGTCCCACAGCCGCCGCACGACCTCCACGTAGTCGGCGGCCTCGCCGAACAGCTCCTTCAGCAGCGCGAGGCCCGCCGGCGAGTCCAGCTCGGTGACCGGCAGCCGGGGCACGTCACGGCGGCCGAAGTGCGCGGCCTCGTCGGCCCGCCCCGACACCCGGATCTGCACCCCGGCCCGGCCGGTGCTGACGTAGTCCAGGGTGGCGACGGCCTTGGACAGGTGGAAGGGCTCGGTGTGGGTGACCACCGCGCTGGGGATCAGGCCCAGGTGCCGGGTCAGCGGCGCGATACGGGCCGCGGTCAGCACCGCGTCGAGCCGGCCGCGCACCCGGTCGGTGCGCCCGTCGGGTCCGGTGTAGCGGGTGGACTGCTGGCCGAGGGAGTCCTCGATGGTGACGAAGTCCAGCAGCCCGCGCTCGGCCTCCGCCGCGAGGTCGACCCAGTAGGGGGCGCTGAAGAGGTCGGCGGGCCGCGCGTCGGGTTCCCGCCAGGCCGCGGGGTGCCAGCCGGCGCCGTCCAGGGCGACGGCCAGGTGGAGTGGGGAGGTGGTGCTGGGCATGGGGCGTACCGCTTCCTGCTCGGACGGGGTCGCAAGCGAACAGCCGTGGCGTAGGCATGCCGAACGGGACCCGCAGCGGGCACGGTGTCCCGGGGGGTTCGGATGCGAAGGAGGTGGGGTGGGTCTCGGGGGTGTGGAGCGGAACTAGCCCGCGGTGTGCGGCAGTGCGGCGGGCCCGCGGCCCTGCTCCGGCACGGCTGTCGGTACGCCCGGACACAGTGCGCCGGCGACACGCTGGAGGTCGATGTGCCGTCGCGAGAACATGGCGACGACGGGCAGCGACCGCTCATCGGTTGCCCGCACTGCGTCACCTCCCGGTCCCGATCGGCTCACGCCTGTTCGAGTTCGCACTTGCCGAGCCGTCATCGGCTCAGCCGGGTCGTCACCTGGAGCACCCCGCCGCGACGGAGGGTTGCCGGTCAGCCGGCCAGGGCCTTGGTTGCTGACACTCATGACCTGCAAGCACGGTAACTCCGCCGCGCGGTCGAACACAATCCCTTCCGGCCAGGAGTGACGCTGCTCGCTCTGCGCCGTGTTCGCGCCATCAGGGGATTGTCTGACCGCCGCCCTCCGGTTAACGTGCTGTAGGCATAGGGCCCTCACGCAGGGCGGACGAGTGCGAAGCGGAGAGAGCGAGGGGACGGACATGGACGTAGCGCAGCACGACCGCGAGCTGTGCCCCGGTGGCTCATTTCAGACCCGAGTGATCCGGCGCCACGTCGATCTGCTCCGCGTCAGCAGCGCACTGTGTCCGGAAAAGACCGCGGTCCACTGACCGCCCGCGGGCCCGCCGATCCGGCCGGAGCCCCGTGATCCCGCTCGTCCTCGGCAATTGACGCACGGCCCGGTCACCGGCGTGCGGCCGGGCCGTGCGCGGCCGCACCGCCTCAATCCGCCTTCCCCCGGTAGCCCCCAGCGGCAGTCCGGCAGCCCCGCGCGGGGCCGCCGCGCCGCTGTGCGCTGCCGCGGTCCCCGACGAGACGGGAAACCCGATGACCCAGCACGACACCTCAGGCCGGCCCGCCACGGCCGCGCCCGGCCAC